>CADBPH010000254.1 GCA_902796455.1 uncultured Bacteroidia bacterium | reverse complement strand
TACCGAAGTCTTCAAGCCGGTTTCTTTCGAAAAACTGGAGAATGGCTCCTACAAAATTGATTTCGGCACCGTCATCTCCGGCTGGGCTCATTTCAAGGGCATCAAGGGAAATGCGGGAGACACCCTCCGCGTCGAATACCTGAGCGAATATCCCAGTCCGAAATGCGAATATATTTTTGCCGGGGATGCGCCCGTCGATTTCGCGCCCCGCTTCACCTGGTTCGTCTTCCGGGAGGCGGTGGTCTCGGGAATCAAGGACCTCTCCCCCGGACAGATTACGGCAGAAGCCGTCAACTCCGACGTGCCCGTAAACGCGTCCTTCAGCTGTTCGAATCCCCTGTTCGCCCAGATTCTGACCATCTTCCAACGCTCACAAATCGACAATATGCACAGCGGCGTCGCGACCGACTGCCCGCACCGCGAGCGGCTCCCCTACACCGGCGACGGGGAAATCGCCATGGCGGCCGTCCTCTCTTCTTTTGACGCAGCCTCCTTCTACCACAAATGGATCGGGGATGTGATCGGAAGCCAGCATCCCGTATCGGGCTATGTCCCCAACGGCGCCCCCTGGGAACCGATGTGCGGAGGCGGTCCGGGCTGGGGCGCAGCGATCTGCGTGATGCCCTGGGAGTTCTACCTCCATTACGGGGACCGCGCCATTCTGGAGGACAGCCTGGAGGGCATGGGGAAATACCTGGGTTACCTCGGATCCTGGGAAAGGCCGGACGGAACCATCCTGGTGGCCCGGACGACGCCGGACGGGAAACCCTTCCGGTGGTACAACCTCGGAGACTGGCTGCCGCCGCAGAACAATGCACTTCCGGACGACGCCCTGGTGCACACTTTCCTCTACTGGCTGTGCGCAAGGAATGCGGCCTATACCGCCACGGCGCTGGGTGAAACGGCTGCCGCAGGCAAGTACAAAGCCCTGCAGGAACGCATCGCAGCGGCATTCAACGAGACTTTCTACGACCCCGAATCCAAGTCGTACGGAGACTACGGAAGCAACGTCCTCGCCCTTTACCTGGGCGTTCCCGACGAGCGGCTTGCCGACGTACGCGCGACCCTGAAAGAGGAATTGGAGGTCAAGAACAACAGCCACCTCAACACCGGCATCATCGGGACGCGCTACCTTTTCGAGACGCTCGCCATGAACGGCATGAACGACCTCGCCTGCACCATCATGGGCCAGCGGGACTTCCCCAGCTTCGGCTGGTGGATCGAACAGGGGGCGACCACATCGTGGGAACAATGGAACGGGAAAGACTCGCGCAACCACCCCATGTTCGGCGGCGGGCTGACCTGGTTCTCGCGGATCCTGGCCGGGGTCGATACCGATCCCGCCGCTCCCGGATTCAAGCACATCATCATCCGGCCGATTCCGACCAAGAAGCTGGACGATGTGCGCTACCGGACCATGACGCCGTACGGTGCGGTTTCCTCGCACCTGTGGCATGACGGGACAACCGTCAACCTGGAGGTGTCCGTTCCTTTCGGGACGACGGCAACCGTCTATGTCCCCAAGGACGTGGAAGAGACCGCGCGCGATCCCCAGTCGGACGAGCACTATACCCGCTACGACGTCGGCCCCGGGGTCCACACATTTTAGCCGTCAAGGGGCGGATGACGCCGTTTTTGCAAAAAACAAATAATCGGCGTATCTTGTCCCCGAAAACGGGAAATCCGTATTCCGCATATCTGAAAACAGCTTCTGAATCCGTCATGGCAGAAATGATTATCCAGGCGAAAGGCATCGAGAAGTCTTTCGGCAGTTTGAAAGTTCTCAAGGGTATCGACATGGAAGTCGAAAAGTCCGAAGTTGTCTCCATCATGGGCGCTTCCGGAGCGGGGAAATCGACCTTGCTCCAGATTCTGGGGACACTTTCGACCCCCGACAGCGGCTCCCTCCTGATTGACGGGACCTCTGTCCTGGACCTTTCCAGCAAGGCTTTGTCCGATTTCCGCAACCGGCGCATCGGCTTCGTCTTCCAGTTCCACCACCTGCTGCCTGAATTCACGTCCCTGGAAAATGTCATGATTCCGGCCTTCATCGCCGGCCGGCCGGAGAAAGAAGCCCGTTCGGCCGCCCTGAAACTGTTGGAGACCCTGGGACTGAAAGACCGGATCACCCACAAGCCTGCGGAACTGTCCGGGGGCGAACAGCAACGTGTCGCCATCGCCCGCGCCCTCGTCAACAACCCGGCCATCCTATTTGCCGACGAACCTTCCGGCAACCTCGACAGCGTCACGAAACAGGATCTGCATCAACTGTTCTTCGACTTGCGGGACTCCCTGGGGCAGACCATTGTCATCGTGACCCATGACCCTTCCCTTGCCGCCATGTGCGACCGATCGCTTTTCATGCGCGACGGATTGTTCGAAGCCCAGTAAGGCATGTCCCTCTTCCGTTTCAAGCAGTTCAGTATCAAGAACGAAGCCTCGGCCATGAAAGTCAACACGGACGGCGTTCTGCTGGGAACGGCTGTCTCGCTGGAGGGCCCCGTCCGCCATGTCCTGGACGTCGGGACCGGCACCGGGGCAATCGCCCTGATCCTGGCGCAACGGCTGCAGGAAGCCCACCCCGACGGAGCGTGGCAGATTCTCGGAATTGACATCGACGCCCCTTCCTCCCGAGAGGCGGCCGAAAATTTCGCGGCTTCGCCCTGGAGCAGCCACTTACGCTCGGAACATTTGTCCCTCAGCGCATTGGAGCAGTTGATCCAGTCGGGCGCATCCG
>CADBPH010000253.1 GCA_902796455.1 uncultured Bacteroidia bacterium | reverse complement strand
TCGCTTTTCTATTGCGCATCGCCCGCCTGCAGGCTTCCGCGAGATGTCAAATCGTTGAAATACAGCATCTGCCGTCTGGAATTCGATTCCGCAACCGGCACTTTCAGCGAGCAAGTCGACACCCTGCTCAACGCCCATGCCCTGGATCAGTCGTTCAGCCTCCCCCGCCCCTCGTATGACGGAAAGTATCTCCTGATCACCGTCGCAAATTTCGGGACACTCCAGACCGGCCACAAGGAAGCAGACCTGTGGCTGTACAACCTGGAAACCGGAGCCTTCTACCCGGCCGGCGGAATCAACAGCAAGAATACCGAGAGTTTCCACAACTGGAGCTCTTCGTCCAAATGGGCGGTCACCTGTTCGCGCCGGGACGACGGACTCTATACGCGGCTGTATCTCGCCCACATGAATGATAACGGTGTGTTTGACAAAGGTTTCCTGCTACCGCAGAAGAACCCGGGAAAGTATTATTTCGAACTGATTTATTCCTATAACACGCCGGATTTCACGTCCGGAAAGGTCCAGTTCAACCGCCATGCAGTCCGCAGGAAAATCATGGCACCCGAACGGGATTCTGTCCACGTCCGGACAAATTCCTGATGCATTCCCTTCTAATGACAGTTGATCTAAATAGTTATACGCCACATGTTTAGTAACAAGATTATCCGGGCGGCACTTCCCGCAGTCCTCCTTCTCTGCACGCTGACCGGCCCAACCTCCGCCCGCGAGCGGAAGCAATGGACCGAAAAACAGGCCTGGGAGTGGGAGAAGAAAACAGGTGTCATCATCGGTTTCAATCAGCCGGAATCCCCCTATCCCGGCATGACCAATATCCAGCTCTTGGAAAAAGCCAAGGAGCTTGGATTCAATTCGGTCCGCTTCTGGCTCAAGGGAGCGACCGCCGAAGAACAAGCCGCGTACATCCGCAAGATGGCTGACGAGGCAGAGCAATTCGGCATGACCATATCCCCTGTCCTTTCCATTCAGCGCAAATTATTCAGGGACAAGGAGAATGAACAAGAGAACCTGAAGAAAGCGGAGGAAGCCATCAAGACGATTGTCCGGCCGTTCGCCAATGACCCGCGCATCGTCCTGTGGGATGTTTGGAACGAACCCAGTTTCAAGGCCGGCGACCCCGAGACCATCCGGGAACTGGAATGGATAGAAAAAGTCGTCCACTGGTGCCGGGAAGAAAATCTGTGCCAGCCGATTACGGCTTCCATCATCTGGGACCCCGATTCGAAGGCGGATGTCAGCAGCCCGACATGGGAAAAACGCCGCCAGGTCGAAGCGATGATGGACCTGCACAATTTCCATTCATACGACTGTGCCCGGAATTTCGGGGCGGAGATCGCGTATACCGTCGACCGCATCCGGAAGATTTCCAACCGGCCGATTGTCTGCACGGAGGCCATGATCCGCGTGAATGGATCGACTGTCCAGCGGACACTCCCTGTGTTCGCCAAAGAACATATCCACGTTTATCTCTGGGGGCTGTATAACAATGACTGGAACTGGTCCGTAAAATGGGGGCGGAGCACATACGACCCCTTCGAACCGATGTTCCACGATTTCCTATGGGCGGACGGAGACGCTTACGACGCCCGGGAGTTCCCGTATATCCGGAATTTCCGCTTCTGGGACAAAGGAGAAGACCTGGATCCGGGAATACCCGTGACCGACCGCTGGGGACATGAAAGGGTCTGGAGAAGGATGGCGGGAGCCGGGCTGGTCAAAGGCTATGCCGACAGCAAGCATCTCACTTCCCTTCCAGGCGCCTACAACAGCATCCGGATCAAAGTCAATTTCAAGGAATACCGGGGACTTGCCACAGACCAGCGTTCCGGCTTCCATGAGCGGTTCGAAAGGACGCTTTCCCAAGCGGCAGACCGCGGCATGACGGTTCTCCCTGTCCTGTTGACGGACGATGACCTGTATGCCACGCCGGAAGAACTGGGAGAATTCATCAAAGACATGGTCGGCCGGTACTATGACAACCAGACCATCCTGGCCTGGGACCTGTACTGGCATCCCGGCGAGAAGGCGACAGACCGGGCGAAAGTGGAACAAGCCATTGAAACAGCATTTACCTATGCCCGGAACCAGTACCCGAACCAGCCGGTTTTCATGACGCCATTCGTCGCTGTCGAAGACTTCCCGGAGGATTTCAATTACCGGGTTGCCCTGATCCACGGCACCCGCAACGGATGGAACAAACTGACTTACGGCGGCGTCAGCGATGCCGATCTGGTCTATAAAATCTGGTCCCTGTCCGATGTGACGGCCTTCTCGACCGAGCAGCCTGCTCCGGAGGCCGGATGGCTCCTGAGCATCTGCTACCGTTTCGGACGGCCGATTTTCTGCACCTCTTTCCATGGCGAAAGCGAAACCGATCAATTGGAAATATTGGATCTTTTCCGGAAGAGCCATGTCTATTGGTTTACGGACAATTTGATTCCGGAGCGCAACGTCGCCCGCTTCCACTTTACGCCGATCATCACCAAGCACTAAGACATCATGAAAAGAATCAATATATTCACCATCAGCGCCTTACTAGCCGTCATCGCGCTCATTGCATCGCCTTTCCCGACAACGGCCAGAAAGAAAACTCCGGTCCGTCCGGCACCGCGTGGACAGTGGACCGAACAGCAGGCATGGGACTGGGAGAAAAAGGTCGGTGAAATCCATGGTTTCAATGCTCCTTCCGCGGCTTATCCGGGACAAAGCCGTGTCGAGATTCTCCGGAAAGCCTCGGAATACGGACTGAACTCCGTACGGACCTGGATCCAAGGAAGTACGGCACAGGAGCAGATTGATTTTATCCGCACTTTCGCGGAGGAAGCCGCCCAGTTCGGAATGACAGTTTCCCCGGTCCTGAGCATCCAGAACCAGTATTACAACCGTCCGGACGAAGAACAGGCTTTGAAAGAATGCGAGGAAACCATCCGGCAGATTGTCCGCGCGTTCGCAACGGATGAACGGATTATCTTCTGGGATATCTGGAATGAGCCGCGCTACCGCGCTGACGAGGCAAATACGTACCGGAACATGGACTGGATCGAGAAAATGGTCCTGTGGTGCCGGGATGAAGGCATTATCCAGCCCATCACATCCTCCATCATCTGGGAAACCTGCTTTGACACAGACACGGTTTCACGGGCATGGAAAAGGCGCGCGGAAGTGGAAGCCATGATGGATATCCACAATTTCCACGACTATCAGGCCGCGGAAAATATGGGCCGTGACCTGGAGGTCACCCTGCAGAAGGTGCGCAGCATTTCCAACCGTCCGATGGTCTGCACCGAATGCATGACACGGGTCTACGGTTCCGGCGTTTTCCGGACCTTGAGCGCTTTCGCCCGCGAGCATGTCCATTTCTACCTCTGGGGCATGTACAACAGCGATGCGAACTGGTCCGTCAAGTGGAGCCGGAGCACCTATGATCCCTTCGAGCCCATGTTCCACGATTTCCTATGGGCCGACGGTGACATGTACGATGCCCGGGAGTACGAAATCATCAAGAATTTCCATTTCCTCGCCCCCGGCCAGGCCGACCCGGATCCCGGCATTCCGGTAACGGAACGCTGGAGTCAGGAACGCGCCTGGAAATGGGTCGTCGGTGGTCCCCTGACCGGTTCCGCCATCAAAGGGATGCGGCCAAGTTCCGCCCCGGAGAAATACAACAGCATCCGTATTCCGGTGCATTACAATCACTGGCGCTATGAACGTTTCGGGTTCTTCCACAATTTCGATGAATGGGTCAACTGGGCTAGCCAGAAAGGGATGACCATCCTGCCGACACTTGTCACGGATGACGTGCTCGACATTTCCGACGAGGATCTCGCCGAATATGTCCGGGATGTCATCGCCCATTATTACGACAATCCGACCATCCGGGGATGGGACATTTATTATCATCCGGGAGAAAAGGCCACGGACCGCAAGCGCGTGGAGGGGCTGGTTGACTTGCTCTTCACCTATGCCCGGAACCAGTATCCGAACCAACCGGTCTTCATGACCCCGTATGTCAGCGTGAAGCCGTTCGAGCCGGACTTTGATTACCGCGCTTCCCTTATCCACGGACGCATCCGCGGATGGGACCAGTTGGCGTATGGCGGGGTCTCGGATGCCGATCTGGTCTGGAAAATCTGGTCCCTGTCCGATGTGACGGCCTTCTCGACCGAGCAGCCGGCTCCGGAGGCCGGATGGCTCCTGAGCATCTGCTACCGTTTCGGACGGCCGATTTTCTGCACCTCATTCAGCGGAAAGGGCCAGCAGCAGAAAGACATGCTCGACCTTTTCGCCAAGAGCCATGTCTACTGGTACACGGGGGACGATGTTCCGGAGGAGGATATCGCGAACTTCAAGTTCATCCCGATCAAGACACAGCATTAGAGGTCGTTACAGTTCGTATGTAATACCGACCGAAAAAACTTTATAGCAAGCTTTCAGGGGTATGGACCGGTGGCCGGGCAGATAACGCCCGAAACTCCGGTCCATACTCATGTTGATGCGGCACTGCGCAATGCGCAGGGTCCCGGCAATCCCCCAGACGCCACCATGGCTGTCCGCGCCGACGTTCCCCATGATATCCAGCCAATCGAGTGGCCGTTCTGAGAGGCAAAAACGACCCGCCCAATAGGGCATGTTCTGGAATCCGGTATACTGACCGGTGACGCCGGCAGCCAGCCGCTCATGAAAGGGCATGGCATACCGGACTCCCCCGTTGATCCTTATCGGGAGGGCCTCAAAGCGGTTGATCCGGTTTGCGGGCTTGAGTTTCAGGGTCCCGAGAAAATCATTTCCGGCATCGCGGATCAGCTCGAGCAGGTCCGCACCATTCAACTGATCGAAGGACACATCGCCGAAGCCCTGGAAAGAAGCCGTGCCTTGGGAATAGCCGGCATTGCCATAGTGCCAGAGAATACCGCCCAAATCCAGGACAGCGGCCGACAGAACCAACCCTTTGACCGGGGTCACGACGATTCCCAGGTCAAAGGCAGCGCCGTAACCGCCGGGGAGTTTCCGGCTGCCTTTGGTCGTCGGTTTCCGGAAAACATAATTCCCGTCCTCGTCTTTCGGGAAAGAGAGGAGACTGTTCGTGACCCTCATTTCGGACTCCACGTCAGCGGTATAGGCGTTTTCATTCAAGGTCATGTCCATCCGCGTCAGGCGGTAGTCGGCAGACACCAGGCCGACGAGCAACTTGGCCCGGGCTCCGACCGTCACTTTGTCCGAAAGCTTCCGGGTATGTCCGTAGGCAAATTCCGCATAGGCATTCCCCTCCACATGCGTGTTACCCAACGAATAAGTGGACGTCTTGATGCCTGTCTTGACCAGCTCGAATATGGATTTGGGGACACTGGCCCCGTACATCCCCCGCAAGTTTATTTCAAAGGTATGGAAAGCCTTACCCCGCGCGTTCCCATATGAAAACAAGTTGTAAGTCATGTTCCGGACAAGGGAATTTTCTGCTTTCAGGTTATTGAGGAAGGTCTCGGCCGGAACGGAGGAGTGCAGGGCGGTAACGACCCGTCCTTCTTGCGGATACAAGAACGCTGACGCACCGATGTTCGTCAGCTGGTCCGTCGCATACGAGCGGATACACAGGAATCCATTGCCTTTTACCAAAGCGGGGTTCGCCCGGTATCCTGTCTGGTTGCCGTCCAGAAACAGGCCCTCATGGAGGGTCTGGGCACCGGCAATCCCCAGGCAACCCAGCAGGAATGCAGCCAGTGCGAAATATTTTTTTCCGGTCATCATTTCTTGTTCAAGGTTATCCCTCCGAAGAAGGAGATTGTTGCATCTTTGAAGGTCAGCCCCTGCCGGAGAGAGAGCGGCTCGTCATCGAGACTCCGATTTTCAAGACTGAGGGAAAGTTGGAGCCCGTTTATATCCGGTATGGTTCCTTCTTTTGCCCGGATTTCCAAGGTGACGGGAGTGACACCCGGATTATCAAGTGACCCGCCTTTCAGAAGGATGTTCGGGGTGACGGTGATATTCGGATCGACAATCAGCAGGGAGGAATCGGCCGGGTCCGGCATAAGGAAATCAATCTTCCGGATCAGGAAATTGATCGGAAGCGTATTCTCCATGGTGAAAGACGCGGAGCAATGGCGGAATTCATAGGCACCGATCCCCAAATGGACTTTCCGGAGTTTGAGACTGTCCAGGGAAGCATTGCTGCCCGCGAAGGAAATGTGGCTCGTATAGTGCATCTCCCCGACAATGTCAGACGGGGCGTCTTGGGGAAGTTTCTCGCGCCAGTTCGCGGGCAGCTGAAAGATCAAGGTATCCAAGCTCACTTTCCGGATGGCATCCAGTTCATCGTCCGGCAGGGAATAGGGCCCCAGGGTGGTTTCTATCGGGGTCGAATACAAATACATGTCTACCGGCCACTCCGCCAGGTAGGTATCGTCTGCATGCCGGTCCCGGCACTGGGCCTTGACCGTGGTACGGAAATCTATCAGGTACTCCAAAGGGTTGGTAAATGTGAAACTGACTTTTTGGTCCGGGAACCTGAAGCCCAGCGCACCGAAGGCGCTGGCGGCGATTCCGGTGGATACCGTCTTGGCGCCGCTGGACAAAATATAGGTTGTCTCCCCGCTTTCGGAAGGAAAGGGCTCCGCTTCGTAGACACTGCGGGTGAAAATGTTCTCGTTATGGGAAATGGTCAAATACCCGTCATCTCCGTCACTAATCAAAACGGACAAGGCATCGGGCAGCAGGAATTTCAGGTCAAGGGGGCCAAGGTTGCCTACAGGCAGGGAAACCCGGTCTTCGAAAACAGTGATCTCCTTATCCAGCTTGTCCAAGTCATATGCCTTGTCGACGAGACAACTCGGAAGAAAAAAGGTCGCTGACAGCATTGCAAGCGCACAGAAGGTCGGCTTCATGTCAGAAATTGGATCTATACCATACAAAGATACATGATACGGGACAAAGAAAAAAGCCGCCCGGGCCGTTTTTTTCCTGACCGATGCCGCAAGGCCGCTTGCGGAAAAACGGGAAAAAAGACTATCTTTGCATCTATCCGAATACTAACACACGGAAAACACAAAATTTTAATACACCAGAAACTATTCTGTCCACTATGAAACTTTCCCGTTTTCTCATTCTCTTTTCCATTCTGGCGATGGTGTCGTCATGCACCAAAGAAGCATCCCTGAGCGTCGGCACCTCCGAGTTGTCCTTCACCCAGCAAGGCGGAAGCCAGCAGATCAGCGTATCCAGCAACCAGGCATGGACCGTCACGTTTTCCGGCGAGGGCTTTTCGGTCAGTCCGACATCCGGGACCGGGAACGGAAGCATCAGCGTTACGGCCTCGCCCAATCAGGGCTATGACAACCGGACAGGGAAAATCACGGTATCGGCCGGAGGCCTGTCAGAAAACATCAGCCTCGTCCAAGCGCAGAAGGATGCGATTACCCTAGATAGGAACGAATATGAACTGGACTATTTCCCGGCAACCTTGGAAATCAAGGTCGGAAGCAACGTGGATTACACGGTCGATGCTCCTGCCGGCTGGATAAGCGTCGTTTCCACCAAAGCCTTGGCCGAATCGAAGGTCGTGCTCTCCGTTGCCCGGAACGACACCAAAGAGACAAGGGAAACGAACGTCAGGATTTCAGGCGAAGGCATAGACCAGAACGTACACATTGTGCAGAAGGCGACTGCGCCTTTCCCCGAGACAGACGAAGAGAGAAAAGCATCCCAACAATTGTCGGATGGAATTGCAAAGGCGACGGATGCAATCATCGAAAAGTTCAAGAAAGAGAGCGGAGACGGGAAACTTGATGCCAAGGCAGTCGCCACCAAGTTCTTGGATTTGGAAGATGTAATTTCCGCGGTTCCGAACAAGACCGGAACCGCCATCATCGTGAAACAGAGGGACGGTGTCCATCTGAACGTAATCCTGGACAATTGCGACAGCCACGCCGTTTCCTACCCTGCCACGGGATCCGTCGGGACAAAGGCTCCTGCCGTCAAGCTGACAACGGCCTCTTATCCGAATGGGAAGAGAGCCCTGATCCTGGCTCCTTTCCAAAGCCATTGGCAGGAAAATCTCTCCGGCTACAAGACGCTGTTGGAGAAGAAAGGTTACACCGTCGATGTCTTCGAGGACGAGGTCGCGGATTTCTCGAAATTCAGGGGACAATTCCTGCAGGATTATGATGTCATCCTGTTCAGCACCCATGGCAATGTTGACGGCATGAGTGCGGACGGCAAGACCTCGACCGAATCATATCTTTGCACGGGAACGACCATTACGAAAGGCCATGAGTCCCACTACGACGACTTGCTGCTTGTCACTTATGGCGAGTCCAATTATTACGGGGTCACCCTGGCCACCCTCGACGATACCGATTTTGAAGATGCGTTCATCTACCTGTCCGTATGTCATTCCAGTGCATTCGCGAATGCATTTGTAAGCCACAATGCCGGGGCGGCCGTAGGCAACAATAACACCTATTCCACGAGCGTAGCGGCTTTCCATGATTATAACATGCTGGAGGCCCTGCACAACGGGCAGTCCCTGCTCGAAGCCAGGGACCACCTCCTGGACCGTTATCGGACAGAAGGGAATCAGGGTGTTGCAGATTATTTGCAGGGCCTGCAAATGTTCTTCGTAAGGGATGAGGGCAAACCATACTACATTTCCAAACCCTTCAGCCATGAATTGCAGCCCGATATTGCAGCAGAAGACAGGATATCGTACATAATCATGAGGAGCAACGCCACCGGCAATTACGGAAAGTCATCCGCAAGCTATTCTGTCAACGAAAGCGTTTACAGTGCCACCTACGATGCCAATGGCAGGCTGTCCCATATGGAACATGCCACCGAAAAACTCGGGATGAGTGATTATGGCTCTTATCCCTATTACCGCGTCGTCACCGACATGTCCTGGAACGGCAGCAGCGCACTGAACTGGAAAGAACGCAGGTACCGTGCTTTGGGAAAGGGTGTGATGGATGGTAATGAAGGTTTCGGCTCCGGATCCTACATGAGGCCGATGATGGAATCCGAAGCTTTCACGGACACCCATACGGATTTCACTTTCTCCGTCTCGTCCGACAAAATATCCTTCAGGGATGAGGTCGGGGATGCCGGGTGGAGTTTCGATTCCGAAGGGAAGCTACAGACCCTGGTCACCATGGGTATGACCATGAAGTACAAATGGGAAGATGACAACATCACCGAGGTTAAGATCAATGACTATGGTGAGGAAATGACCATCAAGCTGGAGTATTACGATCTGGAAAACAAATGGAATGGCGTCACGGGTCCGACGGGATGGATGTATGATGATTATCTCTTCCCGCAGATAAACGGACTCAATCTTTACAGTACCCAAAAACTGATCAAGCGGCTGTATATCCCGGGCGAGGATTATTACGACACGGATTTCAGTTATCAGACCGACTCCCGCGGAAGGATCTCCAAAATGACGGTTACTTCCCGGAACAAAACCAAGGAATATGAGTTCCACTATGGCGGGGAGGCCGCTCCTGTTTTGGGAATTCCCGGGGAACTCGTAAAGGAACAAAGCATTTCGAACGCGAATCTTTCGTTCAATTCAAAAGAAGCGAACCGTACGGATTTCAGCTGCGACCTGACGACGGTCTTGTATTCCGGGAAGACGGAGAAAAAACAGTACAGTGAGGCTTTCTATTCTCTGTTCAATCTGGAAGGGTGGACTAATCCTAGTCACGAAATCTCTTGCCGGAGAACATCTTCGCAAGCGGCGTCCATTAACGGGATAACAATCCAGGATTCGGGCCGTAACACAGAGCGCAGCGATGGGCTGAAATACCGGAGATATGACATTACGCTTTCCCTCGACTGCTACGAAAAGCCGATTACATTCCCCATATACAGCGTGTTGCCCAGGGTTTCGTGGTGGAACGGTTCCAGCGTGCAGAGCCGGGAATATGATTATACCCCTATCACGAAAGACAGGCTTTATTCAAAGATTCCTTGGGATGTCCAGAGCCATACAGACGTTACGGTTTGGCTCAATTTCAGCGGCAAGAGCGATTTCTCTCCCATTGACGATTTCTACCATGCCCAACTGACGTTCAATTCGAGCAACTAGCGGCAAGCGGCCATTGGAAGCGCAATGCAATCAGAAAGGGGCTGACTCACTGAGCCAGCCCCTTTCTGTATGGGAAATCTAGAACAGGAACTTGTAACCGATGCCGAGTGTCCAGCGGTAATCCCGGTCATACGTCAGGGATTTCAACTTGGTCCCCTCTTTGTTCACATCCAGATGCTTGTCCCGGCAGTAATCCATCATGCCGTAGAAATCCAGCGAATGGAATTGGGACATTCTCCACTCCAGACCGAGAACCCCGCGATACCGGTTGATACGGGCATCATTGTATCCGGTAAATTCGTAATCGTCATACGAAGAGTACAGGGTCAGCCAGGTCGCTTTCGCCGTCGCGTCATTGAAGGAATTGCGCATTTCATAATACGCATAAGGCATCAACTTGATGAAACCGCGATACTGGACTTTCACACGGGATTTCAAAGCCAGCTCATTCCGGGGGGACTGATACGGATTGAAATCATAGGCCTTGTGCGTAAACTGCAGCCGCTCCCGGAGGGAAAAGCGCCAGCCGCCGAGGTCATATATTCCCGTGAAGTCCGTATAGACGCGGTGCCGCATGGTCCACTCCGCCGCAGAATTCTTCTTGTTGATAAACGTGTAACCCGCCGCCATCTTGAAATACGGATTGAATTTGTAGCTCATCCCGGCCGTCAAGTCGTATCGGCCGAATGTGCCCATGTTGTCCTTCATGCGCCCTTCCCCTTCCATGAAGGCATGGAATCCCTTGGAGATCTTTTTGTCGAATCCGATGGAAAGACGCCCCCGGAGATCATGTGTCACATCATTCTTTGTTCCCTGCGCATGTAAGGCAACCGGTGCCAGCAAGCAACAAGCCATGACGGCGATTACACTCATTTTTTTCATAGCAATATCATTTTTTATTCATTTCCATTCCTTTAGGCTCACCAGCGTCCGCCGGGTCCGCCGGGTCCGCCGCCCATGCCCGCGCCTCCGGAATAAGAGGCCAGCTTGACGGAGGATCCCCCGCCGGCCGTACCGCCCGTTACAGCCAAACCGCCTGCGTACGACGTACCGCCGCTCACGGAAACCCCGCTCTTCAGCGAAGGCGTGCCGGAGGTCGAAACCACAAGGGACGTGCCACCGCTGGCGGGAGTCTTGAAACAGAGGACGGGCGTCGTGTCCGATCCGCTGTACAAGGCATACCACGTATTCCTGCTCCATGACGAGGCGCTGTAGCAGGCCTGCGTCAGGCTCGATCCATTCTCCAATCCACCGACAGCCACCAGCGTACCGCCGCTGACGTACAGTTTATAGCCACCTTCCGTGTTCGCGTCTATCCCCACTTCCGGAGAAGAAGCACCTGCGGCATAGACAACCCCACCTTTGATATAGCAGTTCCCGTTCGCATCCATGCCGTCATTCCCGGAGGAGATGGCGCATACGAAACCGCCGGAAACCGTCATGTGGCTGCCCGCATTGATGGCGTCGTCCTTGGAGGAGCTGTAAACACTGCCTCCGGTAACCGTAATGGTGCCTTTCGCCTCAATCCCCTCATGGTTGCTGCTGGAAGCCGTCACGCTTCCGCCGCTCACCGTCAAGTTCCCTTCGAACTTGATGCCCTTGGCTGACTTCGAGTTGTCGGAAGAGGAGGATCCCCCGCCCCACCGGCCGCTCGAAGAACTGCCATAATTGCTGCCTGTCACTTTCACCACGACAGTCCCGCCTTTGAAAACGCCGTTCCCGTCGCCGCTGATTCCCTTTCCGCCTGCTCCCGAACTGGTGACCGTCAGTTTGCCGCCCACCATTTCGAACAACTGGTCCGCCTTCACACCGGCAGCTGCCTTATACTCCTGGTCGTCACTGTCATAGGCCGTACCGCCCGAAACAGAGACAGTCGTTACTCCACCTTCGAAGCGAACCAATGAATCCGAGGCGAACCCCTTCTTCATGGCCGCCGTACTCGTGGCCTCAATCGTCCCGCCGGTCACAATCACGGCATCCTTTCCGCGAACGGCATGCCCCGCGCTCGAGACAACCGTCACCGCCGGTGAATCCATGAACCGGACATAATCATCGCTGGTGATGCCCGACTTTCCGGAAGCCGTCACCGTCAAGGAACCGTCTCCGCTGAAAACCAGCTGCCCTTCACTGAAGAAAGCCGCCTTTTCATCTTCGCCGGAAGGAGTCTCCGTATAGGAAGCACCATCCTTCAGGGTGTTGGTGCCGGAAACAACCACGAACGTCCGTTTCTTGCTCTGGTTGTTGATGGCCGCCCCATTCTTATTCGCCAGCGAAACGCCATTCAGCCGGATTGCCTGCTTCTTGTTGCTGTACAGCTTGAAGAAACCATCCTGGCTGCTGCCGCTCAACTCGTAGATGATCTTCTCATCCGTCGTATTGTTTACCGTCACGTCATTGCCGCTGACGGTTACTATGCTGTGTTCGTCACCGGTAACCGTCGCCTGTGTTCCGCCGAATACAATGGCGATTGTCCGGTCAAAATCCGTCCCCGTGATATTGTCTTCCGCATCGTCTGTCACAGATGTGGCGGAATCCGTGGCGGAATCATCCGATTCCGGGGTTTTCACATCGGAAGAAGTATCTCCCGCATTTCCCGTTCCACTTGTATTATCAACAACTGCGTTGCTTTCCTCTATATCAAGCAGGTCCGTGCTGCATCCTCCGACCGCCAACAGCAGCGAGAGGAAAAAGTAGGTTGTCCGTTTCATACGCGCTGAATTAAAAAAGATTAAACAATCTGGTACCAGTTGTTTCCGCTCTATCAATTCGTCTGCCAGCAGGCAAATTATTCAGCGCACCCGCGATTCTTGTCAGCAAAACCGACATCCGGGTATCTCCGGCCGGGCTAAAACTCCCGGAATCCGACGGCTTTGCGAACCTCTTTCAGCGTTGCGGCCGCACTCTCGCGGGCCTGCTCACGACCCTCCCGGACCACGCGGGCAAGGAAGGCGTCATCGTTTTCTATCTCCAGGATCCGCTCCCGGATCGGCAAGGTAATCGCGCAGATATCCGCAGCCAGCTGTTTTTTCAAATCGCCGTAGCGGATGCTGCAGTCCTTCCACTTCTCATCGAAATAAGCCACGGTCTCCGGAGTGGACACCAGTTTCAGCAGCGTGAACAGATTCTCGATCACATCCGGCTTCGGGGAATCCGGAGCCGTCGGACCGGAATCCGTAACCGCACGCATGACCTTCTTGGTGATTGTCTTCTCATCATCAATCAGATAGATGCCGTTCCCCTCACTCTTTCCCATCTTGCCGTTGCCGTCCAGTCCGGGAACCTTGATGGACCCGCTGCCGAAATCCATCGCATGCGGCTCCGGGAAAACCTCCACACCATAGAAATTATTGAACCGCTTGGCAAAGACACGCGCCATTTCCAGGTGCTGGTCCTGATCTTTTCCGACAGGGACCCAGTTGGAGCGATGCACCAGGATATCCGATGCCATCAGCACGGGATACGTCAGCAACCCGGCGTTGACATTCTCCGGGTTCTTGCGGACCTTGTCCTTGAAGGCCGCCGTCCGCTCCAATTCGCCCTTGTATGCCAGCATGTTCAGCAATACATACAGTTCACTCACCTCCGGGACATCGCTCTGGATGTAGATGCAGCTCTTCGCCGGATCGAGACCGGCAGCCAGATACTGCGCCAGGATTGCCTTGACATTGGCATGGAAATCCGCCGGATGCGGATGGGTCGTCAAGGAGTGCAGGTCGGCGATGAAATAGTAACACCGATACTGCTCCTGGATGCGCACAAAATTGCGGAGCGCACCGAAATAATTGCCCAAATGAAGTTGTCCCGTAGGACGTATACCGCTGAGAACTACCTCTTTCATATTTATTATTCGTCTATATCCATTTCTATACAAGATTACAAAGATAATAAGTTTATCCTAATTTGCTCCCCCTGAGACCGGATTTCAATCACGGTTCTGCAATCCGGCAGCGGGACAGGCGCCTGGCCTGTTCCCCCGTCAGGATGCCCGCTGCTTCCAGGGCCTGCACCGACCATTGGGCGCGGGGAGTATTTTCACGGAACAGGACGATTCCATGGGAAGCATGGCGTCCGATATGCGGATGCAGGGAAAGGGAGTCCTCCGGCAAGGTCCACAAAGGGAAGGCAGGAGGCGCAGACACCTCGACCAGATCCTCCAGGCCGGCATACCGTTCTTCGCCGAACCGATCGATTTCCAAGAGCTGCTCCTTGCAGGAATAGCCGCCCAGCCGGTGCCGGTACGAAACCATGCGGGAGGAGAAATAGGCACCGATGCCGGGGAGGGTTTCGAATGCCGCCGAGTCCGCCCGATTCAAGTCCAGTTTCGGAATCACAATGAAGGGCTCGAGCCGGCGGTAAACCGAATCCGCTACGACATAAGACTTTGCGAAATCTTCCTTCCGGTGGAAACGCCCGCCTTTACTCCTGTACCGGTCGATGGCGGCCGCCTGGGCAGGCGAGAACCCCAGGCGTTGCAGGTCTTCCACAGAGACGGTATTCGGATTGAACGGGAAGGAAGCCGTCCGCCGCGGCGGGTAGTGTGCACGGACAGCCCGGACTTTCTCTGCATGCGGGGCTTCCCGGCGGACTTCCCGCGCTGCGGAGGCACCGGGGACCGCGGAGGCAGGACCGGAAGAGACAGGACGGTCCCGGTACACATAGACCGTATCCGGGGCATCCCGCCCCGCCAGGATGTGCAGGGTCGCCGCCCGATGGATAAACAATGCCGTTTGATAGCCGATGGCAAGAAAGACAAGGGCGACCACCCCTGTCAGGAATGATGCGGGAAGGACTTGCCGGCCTTCCTCATCGTCTGCTGTTTTCTTTTTCATCCCCTCGATCTCTCTCCTCCCTCTGTTTTTTCTTCGCGGCACCCGCCACGACAATCACAATTTCCCCTTTCGGCTCATGCTCCCGGTACCATGCCGCGACTTCGGACAAGGTCCCGCGCCGGTGTTCTTCATGGACCTTGGATATTTCCCGGGCGACGGAACACAAACGCTCCGGCCCGAAGAACCCGGCAAACTGCTCGAGCGTTTTCACCAGGCGGTACGGAGACTCGTAAAAGACCATGGTCCGCGTTTCTTCCGAAAGGGTCTCCAGCAAGGTCTGCCGCCCTTTCTTTACCGGCAGGAATCCCTCGAAGCAGAAACGGTCGCACGGCAAGCCGGATGAAACCAGGGCCGGAATGCAGGCAGTCGGTCCCGGAAGCGTCTCTACTTCAATCCCTTCCGCAGCACAAGTGCGCGCCAGCAGGAATCCCGGGTCCGAGATTCCCGGCGTTCCGGCATCGCTGATCAGGGCCACGTCCACACCGGAAAGAATCCGGTCACGGACCAGGGCAACCGTTTGGTGCTCATTGAATTTATGATGGGATTGCACCCGTCCTTCGATACCATAGTGCCGGAGCAGGACGGAACTGGTCCGGGTGTCTTCCGCCAAGATCAAGTCCGCCTCCTTCAATATCCGGACAGCCCGGAAAGTCATGTCTTCCAGGTTGCCCACCGGCGTCGGCACGATATAGAGCTTCCCCGCCATTACCTGAGTTTCCGACGGACAGCCATCATGAAACGGTACACCGGATCGGAATCCATCTTCCACTCCGGGAAGGTAGACTTCAGATAGTCGACAGCCGTGTCCAGCGAAGACATCATGTTGAGACGGGAAACCGTATCCTGGAAGAGCATTGAATCCTCGCGGAACAAGGTCCCGATAAACATGACGCGGTCATTGAGGGAAATCGCACTCCGGATATCCTTCACCTCTGCTCCGGGCATGTCCGTCCGCCAGGCCATCTTTTCTGCCATGACATCCATGAC
>CADBPH010000252.1 GCA_902796455.1 uncultured Bacteroidia bacterium | reverse complement strand
TGCTGGTACAAGGGCGAACTGTATACAACCCTCGCGCTGGCGGGAAACGACACGGTCGCGCCACTTGCAGACCCTACATCAGGCCGCGGCAAAATCCAGGTTTATGACAAGGACCTGCAGCTGGTCCGCGAGGCTGAAGTCGACCGCCGTGTAGACGGAATAACCTGCCTGGACGGGGTCCTGTATGTTGGCATGGGATCCCTGACGCAGCCTTCCAAGGACCCCCACCGGGTCAATCTTTTCGGCCGGTTCGACGCGAAAACCCTGAAGGAAATCGGCCCTCGGACCGAATTCGACTATGGGTATGAAACGCGGTATGGCGTCCAGAACATCACAACAGACGGCAAGCATATCTATGCAACATTTTACGCCGTAAAAGGCGCGCCTCAAGTCGTTGAATTCGACAAAGATTTCCATGTCCTGCGAACCCATTCCTTGAAAGCGAACCAGGGATTTGATGTAATGCCCAAGAGCCTTGCCGGCAGAAAGTTGCTGTTTATCGTAGCGAAAACCATCAAGTCCAAAAGCCCCGAATCCGTTTCTTGCTCCCTTGACTATTACCCGCCGATTTAGTATTTTTACTTGCCAACCTTTTTTTAAGAAAGTAACCGTTTTGTCATCAATACAATGAATGCTAAAATCACCTTTATCGCCAGCTTGCTTCTCGCATGTGCAACCGGCTGCTCGCCGAAGACTGCAGAGACGACGCAGGACCCGGCGGACCCGGTCATGATGCTCCGGCTCCGGATTACGAACACCCTCACGGATGAGGCCTGGGCAAGGCTCTATTCCGGCCTGCAGCAGAATCCCCGGTGCTGTGACGAAATCTGGTTTTCCACCGGAATCACCATGCCGGTGATGGATGTCCATCGTCAGCATGTGGAGCGGCTGCTCCGGGCCAAGGAAGACCTGAAAGCACTGGGAATCGGTACCTCCGTCCAATTCCAAATGACGATCGGACATGGCGATACGCTGTCCTCCGCCGAGGAATGGGAGGCGAAGACCTGGACCGGCTGGACCGGGTCCACCGGCGTGGAAGCCAAGTGCTGCAACTGTCCCCGGCAGGAGGGTTTGCTGGAATACATGCGGGAAATGGCCCGGATGTATGCCCAGGTCAAGCCGCGCGTGATGTGGATTGACGATGACCTCCGGTACGACAACCATTATCCCGCCACGGTGAATTCCCGGATCGGATGCTGGTGCGAGACCTGCCTGGCGGATTTCAGCGAGCGGGAAGGGGTCCGCTGGACACGGGAATCCCTGGATAAGGCCATGGCGGCAGACAAGGACCTGGAAGAACGCTGGAAGGCCTTTAACATCGAATCCCTGGACCGGATCGCCCGGGTCATCGCCGAAGAGACCCACGCGGTTTCGCCCGAGACCAAGATGGGCTACCAGAAAACCTTCTCGGACCGCGATACGACCGTGATCCGGACCATCCTGAAGACCCTTGCCGAGGTGAGCGGGCAGAAAGTGTGCTACCGGGCCGGCGGCGGCGCGTACTACGATAAATATCATCCGGCTGACCAGATTATCAAGAGCATGTCCTCCGCGCGGTACATGCGCGTCCTCGGCTGCGAAGACATCATCGATTCCTGGTGCCCGGAGATCGAGACCCACCCCCGCCATTATGGCTCCCGGACGGGCCAGGGCGTCCTGCTGGAAGGCTTTGCGGCATTGGCTTACGGCCTGGATGCTGTCAGTATGTTCGTGTTGGACAACGGTGAGGAATCCATTGAGGTACAGTCCAGAAGCATGCTCCGCCCCCTGCATGAGGGATCGGAAGTCCTGCATCAATATGTGCGGGCGAACAAGGGGACTATCACGGCCGGATATGTCGTCAATGCAGGAACCGGCGACCTGTTCACACTTGGCCTACGAGGGGTCCCGGTGCTTCCCGGGAAAGGAAAATGCCTGGCCAAACTGGAAGAGAAGGAAGTGAAAGCGGTGAATATCTATAACCAGCCGTCTTCCGTCATCCAGGCTTTCCGCGACAGGTTGGATGCCGCAGGCGCCGCACCGGCATGCTGCATCTCTCCGTTTATCGGCCAGGTGATTCCCCGGGTGGACGGGGACGGAACCCTGCGCACCCTGGGGCTGATCAACTGCCGGATTGATGCGCAAAGTTGCATCCGCTTCCGCCTGCCGGCCCTGCGGGAGGACGTCAAGACGGTCTGCTGGCGGGAACTCCGCAAAGATGCCGTCATGCTGAAAATCGAGCGGGACGAGGCGGGCGTCGCTTATGTGGAGGTGCCTGAAATCGGGGCGTGGAACGCCGGTTTCCTCGATTTTACCTGATGCCGCCGGGGCTGATTAAGACGAACGCAGCCGGGATTGGTCGTGGGCCAAACCCGGCTGTCCCTATTTCAGCATAATGGATTTCAGGGTCTGGATTTCTTCGTCAGTCAAGGGAGCGACGGAAGAAGCATACTGCCCCTTCGCCCAATTGGTTACCTTTTCCTGAAGGGTTTCCCCGGGGAAGGTTTTGAGGTAGAAGACGAGTCGCTTAAAGGGGCGTTTGCTATCATTATTCCGAAGACGCGCATCATTGAAAGACGTCAATTCGTATTCTTTCGACATATCGTTTTCGGACACCCCCAACAACGCGTGATCCTTCCTTACTACTATTTACGAAACGGCCACGCAAAGCCCTCGCTGCCCTACCTGCCACAAAATGAAAAAAAGAGGCGTTTTCTTCATCTCATGACACTGTTTCAGTCAAATTGCCAGGAAATCGTGCCACGAAACGGATAATCCGGGTTGTATTTTCATTTCATGGCAACGGAACAAACGGAAGAAAGAGCCCCCCACAAACAAATCAAGCACCTGCGTTACTGCAAGTGCTTGATCCAGAGCGTGGTCCCAGCAGGGCATGATCCTGCGACCCCCTGATTATGAGTCAGATGCTCTAACCAACTGAGCT
>CADBPH010000251.1 GCA_902796455.1 uncultured Bacteroidia bacterium | reverse complement strand
GACAACACCGTCATGAACTGGCCGACGGCCAATACCACGACCGAGGTCACTTATCCGTTGAACGGCGTAGAATACAGCTTCGCGCTCGGTAACAGCCGTTTTGGTGGGAAATATCTGGTCATCAATTCCGCCGGATCCTACCTTGGTACCCCGATCATCGATGACTACAAGCTGACCCGTGTGACGGTGCACGTTTCCTCCAACAACAAGGCTGCACGTCACGGTCAGGTCAGTTCTGACCCTGAAGGTACCCAAATTGTCGGCGACTACCAGCAGTGGCCGGCCAAGCCGAGTATCGATGTCGTGTATGACCTGCATGATACGAAATACGGCGAGCGCTACTATCTCTACTGCACGAAGGGTGGTCTCCCGGTTGCGGGCGTAACCCTCAAGTACGAACCGTAGTTGAAGATAATACTCTCTTTCAGCAATGTCGCTGCCGGGGTTTCCGGCGGCGACACTGCTTTTTTTACAGCCCCCGTTAAACCTCAGCCGCCTGGTGTTGTCAAAGAATCGTATTCCCCGCGAACGACTGACAAGCAAGCGCATGAAAAATTTCATTCTCCGAATCCTCGCCCTCACTGCAGCCTTCCTGCTGGCACTTCCCCTCCATGCCCAGAACCGGCACAAATTGACAATCAACCTGACGGATGCCACCTCCGGAGAGCCGGTCGGCTTCGCCACCGTTTCCCTGACCCGTGTGAACGGGGCGCCCGGCGTGGCCAATTATGCCCTTTCCAATTCGGAAGGGAAGGTCGTCCTGGAAAAAGTCAAAACCGGAAAATACAAGATGAAGGTGGAGATGATGGGTTATAAGGAATCCACGCGGGAAATCACGGTCGAAAAGGATGCGGACCTGGGGACCATCAAAATGGAGCAGGATATCCAGGAGATTGATGCGGCCGGCATCACGGCGCAAGTGGAACCAATTGTCATCAAAGGAGATACGATTGAATACAATGCTGCCGCCTACAAGACGACGGAAAACGATGTGCTGGAAGACCTCCTGAAGAAACTGCCCGGCGTGGAAGTTTCCGAGGATGGAACCGTCAAGGTCAACGGGGAAACGGTCAGGAAGATTACCATCGAAGGCAAAACCTTCTTCCTGAACGATCCCCAGGTTGCCACCAAGAACATTCCGGCCAAACTGATCCGGAAGATCAAGGCGATCGAGAAGAAATCGGAACAGGCGGAATTCTCCGGCATCGACGACGGGGAGCGGGAAACGGTCATCGACGTGTCGTTCCAACCCGGTATGGCGCGCGGACTGCTCGCCAATGTCTCCGGTGCCATCGGGCATGATCTCCCGACCCCGCAAAAGACCTCCCTGGTGGAGGCGGACGGCGGCGATTACCGGTACCTCGGCAACGTCTTCGCCGGAAAGTTCACCAAGAAAGAACAATTGTCGCTGATCCTGAATACCAACAACACCAACAACAACGGTGCGAGTGACCGCATCGGCGTCATGGCAGTCGGACTCGGCGGCGGAGGCATGGGCGGGGGTCAAGGCGGCGGAGGCGGCATCAACAGCACCTTCACGGGCGGCGTCAACGGAGCCTGGACCCTGGACGGCGGCAAGATGGACATCGGCGGAAACTACATGTTGAATACCAGCAGGCGGGAGTCCCTTCAGTCGTCCAAACGGATTTCCTACCTGGACAACCGGAACCTGCTGAACGACAACCAGAGCGAAAGTACCAATTCCACGGTCGGCCACCGTTTCGGCATGCGCATGGATCACCGGTTTTCCGAAAATACGTCCATTCTCTTCGAGCCGGAAATCAACTTTGGCAAAAGCAGCAACCGCAGCCGGTCTTCCTTCCAGACGGATACGGACTACGGGGACCGGACAATCACCTCGAGCGAGGGTTTCTCAGCCCGGACCAGCGGCGGCGATTCATTCGGCACCAGCGGTAGTTTTTTGCTCCGCCAGCGGATCGGCATCCCGGGCCGAACCTTTTCTTTCCGGGCCAGATATCAGTTCCAGAACTCCACATCGGATGGATACAACCAGTCCCAGACACGTTCCTTCGACACAAAAGATCCGACGGTTTATTCCGACTCGCTGGTCAACCAGCGCTTCCACTCGAACGGTAAATCCGCAGAACTGAGCGGCCGCCTGACCTATACCGAGCCCTTGGGAGGCGGTTTCTATGCGGCAGGAGAATATGAAATCCGGTGGAACCGGAGGGCCTCCGTCCGGGACACCTGGAACAGCGGGCCCTTCGACCGGGATGCATTCCCGGTCAACCCGGTCTTCAATCCCAGCGGCGAAGCCCACGATATCACCTATTCCAACAATATCATCAACACGCACATTACCCATCGGATCGGCGCCAACCTATCCTACCAGAAGGATCAGATCCGGGCGCAGATCGGACTCGTCCTCACGCCGACTACGACGAAAAATGAGACGACCCGCCGGGGCGAACTGAGCTCTTACAACAGCACCGTCGTCAACTGGTCGCCCCAGATGAACATGACCTACAACTTCTCCAGATCCTCCCATCTGCGCTTGAATTATAACGGGAACTCCTCGCAGCCCGATGTCTCCCAGTTGATGCCGGTCCCGGACAATTCCAATCCGATGCGGATTTCTTTCGGTAACCCGTACCTCCTCCCTTCGTTCCGGCACAATGTAACGGCGGACCTCCGTTTGATGAACCGGGAAAAATTTTCCAGCCTGACGGTCCGGCTGAATGGCAACCTTGCACAAAATCCGACGGTCAGCGCCTTGTGGTATGCCGACAACGGCGCCCAATACTCCATGCCGGTCAACGGGGGGATCCAGCCTTCCATCAACTTCAACGCGATGTTCAACCTGCCCATTGGTCAGTCGAGGAAATTCTGGATCAGCAACACGACGACGGGGTCCTGGTCTTCGCACTTCTCGTACATCGGCAACGGAATCCCCACGGAAAGGTATTATAATGAGGGAGAATTCGACTACGAGACCTTCCACCGGGATTACAAGGACATCGATTCCGCCCCGGATTTCGAGCGCAACGGCACCCGCACGGCCGGGTTCTCCGAAAACCTCCGGCTGACCTGGCGGACTGAGAACCTGGAACTCATCGCGGGGGGCGGCACGCGGTTCAACAAGTCCTGGTACGACATTGCGCGCAATACGGTCAGCCCGACCTGGAACAACAGTTTCTCCGGTTCGGCCAACTATACCTTCCAGGAAATCGGCCTGACGCTCGATACCCGGCTGAACTACCGCTGGTACAACGGCTATACGACCCAGATGCCCAGCGAGGTCATCTGGAATGCGCAGATAACCAAGATTCTTTTCCAGCGCAAGGGAAGCCTGTCACTGTGTGCCTATGACATCATGGGCCAGGATAAATCCATTTCCGTGCGCGACCAGTCCAATTCCCACAGTGAATCGGTCTCCAATACCCTTGGCCGTTTCATCCTCCTGCGCTTCACCTATCGCTTCAACCATTTTCCCGGCGGTCGGGGCATGGGCCAGATGCGAGGCCCCCGCAGTGAGGGCGGCGGAAGAGGCAGCTACGGCGGTGGTCGAGGCGGATATGGTGGCCGTGGCGGCTATGGCGGTGGTGGTTACGGCGGTGGTGGCCGGGGCGGCCGGGGCTTCTAGAAAACAGACAGAATCTTTGATTTACCGGATTGTTTCCGTATCTTTGAAGAGGCTTTCAGCAAGCCTCTTCAATTTTTATAAGCCATGACAAGAGTATTTCGCCTTCCCCTCATGCTTTCAAGCCTCGCCGCATTGACTCT
>CADBPH010000250.1 GCA_902796455.1 uncultured Bacteroidia bacterium | reverse complement strand
GCGCTGGCATATGGGGCGGAGAGCATCACCTGGGCCTGCTATACGGCGGGATGGTGGACAAACCAGGTCCTGGACGGCAAGGGAAACAAAACGCAGCAGTATGAAAAGTTGAAGACCGTAAACCGGGAACTCCATACAATCGGGGACCGCTACATGAAGTATGCCCGGCAGGAAACGGCTTGCGTCGGGTTCGAAGGGACGAAGATGCTGGAAGGGTCCGGCGAGACGAGTGTCCCGGAATACAGCGATGGTTTGTTCTCCGAATTGTCAGCGGGTTGTCCGCTTATCGTGGGACAGATGGATGCCCGGGACGGTGGCAAAGGCAAGGCCCTTTTCGTCTGTGTGGCGGATGATCCTTATGACCAGGCCCCGGCCTCCCATGTCCTCCGTTTCAAGACACGTGGCCGGAAAGTTTCCGTGTGGGGCGGCAATGGACCGGTCCCCCTCAAGCGCACCAAGGGCGTCTATGAATGCACGGTATCTTCCAGCCAGGGTGTCTTGATCGAATGCAGGTCGCGTTAGCGGCTTTCTCCCCATCCGAAACTGTATCCGAGAGAAATCCCGCAGGAGGAGTATCCTGGCCGGGTGATGCGGGCGTCGGCCGTCAGGCTGAGGCGTCCGAAAAAGCGTACGCCGACACGGGGCGTCAGGACCATGCTGACGGCCCTGTCTTCTGCGCCTTTGCCCGGGATATACTTCTGGGTCAGGGCCGGGCCGGCACCGATTCCGGCGAACGGGGCTACTTTCCCATTGCAGGGCCTGACATCCAAAAAGAAGGAAGCGGCGTAGACATTGAAATTATGGCCGACAATATCATAGAAATCATTAGGCTGGAATGTGTCTGAATCAGAGGGAACAGGCGTTTTGTTATATTTTCGGGATTGGAGGCTGCCGAAGCATTCTACGGCGATGTCAAACGGTTTTTCGGGGAGGTTGTATCGGAACTCCAGCGCTCCCTGGAAGACTCCAGGTGAATGATGAAACGCTTCGTAGCTGACATCATATCCTGAAACCGCAGCCGGTGTGACTTCCTGGGTCTGTGTGCCGATTCCGATCCGCGGCTCGATTTCAAATCGCTTCACCTGGGCCTTCGCTCCCACGGTCCCTATCAGCAGCATGCTCACCGCTGCAGCATAAATAAAAGATTTCATGGTTTGTTTTTTATTTGTCCTATCTGTATAGATGCATATTCTCCCCGGAACGTTGCATGGGGATGTATTTTTTGCTTCATCTTGCCTCGTTCTGTCATTCTGAGCGAAGCGAAGAATCTGACTGCTGCCATGAAATGAAAATACCACTGGAATTCTTCATTTCGTGGCAGCGGAACAGGTTATATTCTGGCTCTGTGACTGCGATCCTGTAAACCAGGAGCCGGCTAAAACGAAACAAGGGCCCCGGAATCCGGAGCCCTTGTTATCGTTGTGACAGCTGTGGTTACTCTGTCTTTCTTGCGTTGTACATGATCTTCAGCGCGGAGCACCGGCGGAGCTCCTGCTTGATATCCGTCACGATACCCATCCTGACATCCTGGTCAGCCTTGATCGAAACGGTCATGAACTGGCGGTCAGCCTCACTCATCGCGTCGCGCTCGGCGGCGATGAAGTCGCGGATGTCGTCAACCGTCTTGAACGAATCGTTCAACTGGATACGGGCATCCGTACCGAACTTGGCCTGATAATTCAGGGTAGGGGGACCGACATTGATATAGGAAGCAAGGTCCTTACGCTCGAGCTTGGCAACTTCACTTGCCTCAGGGAGCTTCACGGAAACCTCCACTTCGTCCTGCCTCATCTGCGTGGTAACCATGAAGAAGAACAGGAACATGAACACGATATCGGAACTGGTACCGAGTTCGGGCATATCTTTTTTGCCACTTCTCTTGAATGTTGCCATATCTATTCTCCTTTATTATCTTTTACCAACGTCCTTAGGCTCAGCCTCGGAAATATTCTGCGGAACAGCTGCTTTCGCAATGTCCTGCTGCTCTTCGGTGAGTTTTGCGAACGGCTTGCCGAAATACTGCATGCCAAACTCGTTACGGAGTTCGTTCACCGCTTTTACAAGTTCGTTCTGCACAGCGATATAAGCCCGGTAGCTGGTACCACGGTCGTTCTGCAGGGAGATAACACCCTTGGAGACCGGGTAGTCTGCGCGGAATCCTTCGATGTTCTTGGGCTCCTTTTCAGGGAGATTCGGATCATCCGTAGGGTTGGTAAGGAATTCCTTGACTTTGTCCTTCAACTGGGAAATATCGATAGGCTCACTTCCTGCTAATATCCTGTCGGCCGAGTTGATCTTCACAATGATAATGTTACGGCGGTTCACCTTCTGGTCATCGACTTTCTGGTCCTTCTCCGGCATAGGGGGCAGACGACGCTGCAGACCCGACTGCTGGTCCATGGTGGAGACCATCAGGAAGTAGCACAGGAGGAGGAATGCGATGTCCGCCGTGGATTGTGTATTTAAACCCGGTGTTTTTCTCTTGGACATAGCGAATTATTTATTACGTGCTGCACCAATCACTTCGCCCACAATGATCGAGACGATCGCGCCGCCTGCGAGGATGTAGGTGAGATTCAGGATAGTATCTGTAAGTTTGAGGGTCTGCTGGTCGGGCTGTTCGCCGAGGTATCCGACAAGCGGGCTGCCGGAAGCAAGGGCGTAAGCCACGAGAGCCAGAGCAGCGGCTGCAACGAGCCCGATGCCCAGTTTGATAAGGCTCTTGGGGTCATTCATGGCACCGAGAACGATTCCGAGGATGACCACGAGTGCGACGGCTACGAACAGAAGGACGTAACCCCAGCGCAACAGCAGGTCAACCGGAGCGCCGCCGTTGGATTCAAAGCCTTTGGAAAAGCCGAATACCACAATGACGACACTGACGATCATCAGTACCCATGAAAGCCATTTTGCTATTTTTGCGTACATGTTGATTCTATTGTTAGTTCTTGGTGAGGATGATTATTTGGCGTTCTTGACAAGGGCGTCGACCAGGTCGATGGAGGACTGCTCCATATCGCTGGAAAGGGCGTCGATCCGGGAGAGGATGTAGTTGTAGAACACCTGGAGAATCATACCGACGATCAAACCGGCAACGGTCGTGATAAGGGCGACCTTCATACCACCGGCGACGATGTTCGGGGAGATGTCACCGGCACGCTCGATAGCGTCGAATGCCTGGACCATACCGATAACGGTTCCGAGGAATCCGAGGGACGGGGCGAGGGCGATGAACAGGGAGATCCAGGTCAGACCGTTCTCCATGCGGCTCATCTCGACGGAACCGGCAGAAACAACGTTCTTCTCGACTACGTCGATACCCTGATCGTAGTGATTCAGGCCATCATAGAAAATACGGGCGACAGGACCGCGGGTGTTGCGGCACACGTCCTTTGCAGCCTCGACACCACCATTCTTGAGCGCATCTTCGATCTTGCCGATGAGCTTCTTGGTGTTGGTTTTCGAGAAGGAGAGGAAAAGGATACGCTCAATGGCGAGGGCGAGACCGAGGATCAAGCAGAGGAGGATCAGCGACATGAAGCCGGCGCCACCTTCGATGAACTTGGTCTTCAGAGCCTGGTGCAGGGGAACTTCCTCACCACCTCCGAAAAGGTCATTTGCAGGAGCGGCTACTTCTTCTGTGGCTGCGGGCTCGTTGGCCGGCGCGTTGTCCTGGGCAGCTGCAAAGTTTGCAGAAACGGCCATCAGGCCGGCGACTGCCAAAAACATGAAAAACTTTTTCATAATTGTTTTTGTGTGTTTGAAATAATAATTGTATTGATGTTTAAGTTCTTTCTTTCCGGGGTACAATTTACCCTTTCCAAATCCGGTGCAATTTAGCAAAATATTTTCATTTATCAAGATTTATTTGCTAATTTCTCCTTTGAGGTTGCGCCCCATCATGGCCTTCACCCACTTGTCGTCTTCGCTTTTGCCCATCAGATAAAACAGTTTGGCGAGGACACTCTCGGTCGTCGCGTCGTATCCGGGAATCACTCCGGCCTTCTCCAGGGCCTTCCCGTTGGCATACAGGTCCATGTTTACGGTGCCGCGCAGGCACTGCGTGACATTGACCATGATCTTTCCGGCCGCATCGGCTTCGCGGACGATGTCCAGGAACCATTCCTTCATCGGCGCATTCCCCGATCCGTAGGTCTCCAGGATGACGGCGCGGGTCTGGGGCCCGCAGAGGAAGTACCGCACGGCCTGGGGCGTCATGCCCGGGTGCAGTTTCAGGACGGCGACCCGCGTGTCCAGGGACGTATTGACGGAAACCCGCTGGTACCAGTCCAGCGGCTTCCGGATGGCCTCGTCGTTGTACCGGATGTTGATTCCGGCTTCGGCCAGGGGAGGATAATTGGGCGAAAGGAAGGCCCGGAAAACCTCGGCATTCACTTTGGTCGTCCGGTTGCCCCGCATCAGCAGGGAGTCGAAGCAGATGCAGACTTCGGGCACTTTCGCATGGCCTTCCGCATCCTTGGCGGAGGCGATTTCCACGGCCGAGATCAGATTCTCTTTCCCGTCCGTGCGGGGGACGCCGATGGGCAGTTGGCTTCCCGTGAAAATCACGGGTTTCGTCAGTCCGTCCAGCATGAAACTCAAGGCGGAGGCCGAGTAGGACATCGTGTCCGTACCATGCAGGATGATGAAGCCGTCGTAGTCGTCGTAGCGGGCTTGGATGAGTTCTGCAAGTGACTGCCACAGAGATGGTTCTACGTCCGAAGAGTCGATCAGCGGGTCGAAGGTATAGGAGTCGATCCGGAAGGCGAACTTCCGGATTTCCGGGACTTCTTCGAGGATCTGGCTGAAATCGAAAGGCCGGAGTGTCAGTTCGTCCGGGTCTTGTTTCATGCCGATGGTGCCGCCGGTGTAGATCAGCAGCAAGGACGATTTCTGGGCGGAAGGAGTCATGATGATATGGGTTGCAAGTGGAACAGTCTTTCGGCGTTGGCCGTGGTGACGGCCGCGACCTCTTCGAGGGATATCCCCTTGATTTCAGCGATTTTGGCTGCGATGACGGGAATGTACGAACTGTCGTTGCGCCGTCCGCGGTAAGGAGCCGGCGTCAGGTACGGCGCATCGGTTTCCAGCAGGATGTGCTCGAGCGGAATCGCGGCGACAGCCTGCGGCAGGGATGCGTTCTTGAACGTGACGACGCCCCCGATACCGACCGACCAGTCTCCGTAACGGCTGATCCGCTGGAAGGTTTCTTTGCTGCCGCTGAACGCGTGCAGGTTGCCGCGCAGCCCCAGGTGCCGGCATTCCTGGAGGACCGCGAAAAAGTCCTCCGTGGCATCGCGCAGGTGGATGTTGACCGGGAGGTCCAGGCGGCTGGCCAGCTGGAATTGCGCGCGGAGCGCCAGTTTCTGCAGGGCGGCGGTATCCTTGGAATAATGATAATCAAGCCCGATTTCCCCGATGGCGACAATTCCCCGTCCGGTGTAGGCTTCCAGGGCGGCCAGCTCTTCTTCCCACCGGTCGTCGACGCTTCCCGGATAGAGTCCCAGCATCGGGAAAAGGCGGCCCGGATGCCGTTCGCAGAGGGAAAACATCGCATCGCGCTCCCTGCTGTCCACGTCGGCCTGGAGAACCCGGTTCACGCCGGCATCGGCCGCTTTGGAGACCATCAAGTCTTCCTCGCCGGCAAAGGCTTCGTCGTAGAAATGGGCGTGTGTGTCGATAAAATCAAGCATAGGCGGCACCTGTAATCCACAAAGTTAATAATTTTTTCGGATGCTGCATCGTTGCAGCAGGTCTGTCCGGATGAATCCGTCGCATTCCAGGATGGCCGAGAGCGCCGTGACAGCTCCCCAGTCCAGTCCGCTTTCCGAAGCCAGTTCCTCCAGGGTGATGTCCTGCCGCGCCTGGATGAGGCGGGCCAGCAATTCCAGCTGGCCGGCCGTTTTTCCGTCCATGCGTCCGCTGTAGCGTGCGTGGACCCGTACGGAAAGCGCTTCTTCGGTGGCTTTTTTCCGTACCGGCTTTTTCTTCAGCCCCAAGTCGGCCAGGAAGGCGTCCAGGTCGGTGAGAGGCTCTGCGGTCTTGTCCCCGATCAGTTTGTTGCAGCCCTGGGAGCGGATGTCTTCCAGCCGGCCGGGCAGGGCGTATACGGTCCGGTTGTACGATGCGGCCAGGCGGGCTGTCATCATGCCGCCGCCCCTGATTTTCGATTCGACAAGGACGGTTGTCCCGCACAGCCCCGCAATGATGCGGTTCCGGCGCAGGAAGTTGGCGGCCAGCGGAGCCGTCCCGGGCGGATAATCGGTAACGAGGGCACTGCCCGGCGAGGAGGCGATCCGGTCTGCCGCCCAGGCATGCCGGGCGGGGTAGACGGCGTCGATGCCGGTGGCCATGACCGCGATCGTGGGCAGCCCGCATTGGAGGGCGGCTTCGTGGGCGGTGATGTCTACGCCAAGTGCCAGCCCGCTGACAATCAGCGGCTTATTCGGGAATTCCCCGAGGGAATGAACCAATTGGGAACACCATTGG
>CADBPH010000249.1 GCA_902796455.1 uncultured Bacteroidia bacterium | reverse complement strand
TTGCCGGCGGCCAGGTCTTCTTTGGTCACGAAACCGTCATAGACGTAGCCGAAATTCTGGCCGACGGAAAGTCCGGTTTCGACCTGCCAGGGGTACTCTTTGGGGATTTCATCCATCTCGATGATGGTATTGTGCGCGTAAGAGATGTTTCCCTTGATCCGGTAACCGAAATTCTTGCTGATCTTGTCTTTCCATCCGAGTTCCACCTCGAAGCCCCGGTTCTTGACCTTGCCCAGGTTGACGACCGGAAGCGTGACGGCGATGAAGGCCGGGGTGGTATTGACTTTGGTCAGGATGTCCCAGCGGTTCTCCATGAAGAGGTCCACGGAACCGGTCAGACGGCTTTTGAAGAGCTTGTAGTCGATACCGACGGTATATTTGAGGGATTTTTCCCAGGTAACGTCCGGGTTGCCGATTTTCTTCTCCACGGCGGTCGGCAGGAGGGTTGTGATCCCGGTTCCGAAATTGTATCCGGTCGCGCTGGGATTGTATTCCGCCGGCATGTAATAGAAGCGTTCTTTCCCGTTGACGAGGTCATTTCCGACGAGACCGACGGATCCCCTGATTTTCAGGAAGTTGACAACGCTTTGCTTCTTCATCCATTTCTCTTCGGAGAGGACCCAGCCGGCGGAGACGGCCGGGAAGAGGCCGTACCGTTTGCCGGGGGCGAAGTTCTCGGAACCGTTGTAACCGACATTCAGGTCGAGGAGGTATTTGCTCTTGTAATCGTATGTCGCACGGCCGACCAGTCCGACATAACCTCTCGGGATGGCGGAATAGGTGTAGCCTGCCGCTCCCGGATACTGCTGTTTCCACTGGTTGTACAGGATCAGGCCGGTGACATGGTGGCCCTTGAAGGTCTGGTCGTAATTGAAACTGGCCTCGAGGTACCAGTCGCGGCCCTTGCCGGTCCCTTCGGAGTAGGACATGTTGGTTTCCTCCCGCTGGCGGCGGTAGAAGATTTCGTCGTTCTCATCCAGGTGGGCGGTGTAGTAGGGCTCTGCCTTGCTCCAGTTCTTGCTGTGCGTGAAATAACCGTTGTAGGAACCTTTTGCCGTGAAGGAGAGTCCGGGGGTCAGGAAATCCAGGCGCTGCTTGAGGATGAAGTCCAGGTTCACTTCGTTCCGGGCCACCCGCTTGAATCCCCGCCCGTAATACTGCTCGAACGCATCGCCGTTCTGGAGTGCGCCGTTGGTAAAGGGCATGTAAGATTCCGAAGAGCGGATCCATTTGCCTTCATACAGGCCGACACCGGAGAAAGGAAGGGCGAAATACAACTGAGGGTCGAATTTGCCGTTGTCCTTGGTGATCGGCGTCTTGTTGTCTTCGATGCGGCCGCCCATGTTGATGGACAGGGTCGTCGTCTTGGTCATGTCGATGTCCAGGTTGGCACGCCAATTATAGCGGTTGTACTGGATGTTCGAGTCATAGTCCGTGTCGAAAGACTTGTACAGACCGTCCTGGGAAACGAAGCCGACCGAAGTGAAGAAGCGGACATTCTTGGTACCGCCGGAGACGGAAACATTGTGCTTGGTCTGGAAGGCCGCCTTCTTGAGGAGGTAATCCTGCCAGTCGGTGTCCGGATAAATGAGCGGCTGGGAATGGTCCTTGAAGGCCTGGAGGACATCCGGTTTGAACGGAAGTTCGTCCGGGGTCAGCGTCGGGTCGTCATTCAGGCGGCTCTCGTTGTACACGGTGCCGTATTCGTAGCTGTTACAATACTGGTACAGGCGGATCGGTTTCTGGAAACCGACTTCGGAAGAAATGGAGACGGACATCTTGCCGGCGCTTCCCCGTTTCGTCGTTACCAGGATGACGCCGTTTGCGCCGCGGACACCGAAGACGGCCGTTGCGGAGGCGTCTTTCAGGACCGTGATGCTCTCGACCTCATTCGGATCCAGCCGGTAGAACGAACGCTCCACGCCGTCGACCATGATCAGCGGGGTGGCACGGGCGGCATCCAGGGAGCCGATACCGCGGACGAAAATGGTCGGATCGTCCGCGCCCGGTTGTCCGGAAGACTGGATGGCCGAGAAGCCGGAAAGGTTACCGGCCAGCGCATTGACCAGGTTGGTGCCGGCTGCCTTGACGAGGTCTTCCGATTCAACGGAGGAGACCGAGCCGGTCAGGGCAACTTTCTTCTGCGAGCCGTAACCGATGATAACCACCTCTTCCAGCTGGCTGCGTTCCTGCTGAAGGGTGATGTTCAGGTTGGCCATATTCTTGGTTCCGGTCTTGACCTGCTGCGTTTCGAAGCCGATAAACGAAATCTCCAAGACGGCTTCCGGACGGACGGAAAGCGTAAAATGCCCGTCCAGGTCGGTAGAAACGCCGTTCCGGGTACCTACTTCCACGACGCTGGCGCCCGGGAAAGGCATGCCTTCGTCGTCCAGGACGACACCCTTGACTTGGATCTTCTGGGCGTAGAGCCCCAAGGCCGATAACAACAACGCGGCAATCGCGACGATTGTTCTCCTTTTGAGATTCATATCCGAATGCATTTTTAGTTGTACAAACTTACCGAATATGCTTTCGGACAACGGGTAGTTTATCGGATATTATCGGGTATTTTTGGTATTGAGTCCCAAAACGAATTGTTTCGGAGTCTGGCCGGTTTTCTTTTTGAAAAGGTCCCGGAAATTCTTCTCATCCTTGAATCCGCAGCGCTCGCAGACGGCCGTGACGTTGGTTTCTCCCTGCCGGAAGAGCAGCACGGCCTTGTGGATCTTGTAGTCGTTGACGAAACCAATCAGAGAAAGCCCCGTAATCGCCTTGATTTTCTTGTACAGCGAGGAATGGCTCATGGCCAGCATCTCCGCCATGGTGTCCATCTTGAAATCCTCGTCCGTCAGGTGCTGGTCGATAATCTCCCGGCACCGCAGCAGGAAGACTTGTTCTTCGCGGGTGGGGCCATGCCGTTTTTCGACCGTTTCCTGCTCGGGGAACCGGGGCTGTTCCTTTTCCAGGAGCCGGCTGATGCGCAGTTTCAGCTCTTTCAGCGAGATGGGTTTCAGCAGGTGAGCGTCCGCCCCCTCGTCGAGGGTCTTGAGCATGTCTTCTTCCGAATTACTACCTGTCAGGATGATGATTTTAACCCCGCTGAGCTTCTGGTCTTTCCGCAGCCGCAGCAGGAAATCATGCCCGTTCATCCCCGGCATGTCCAGGTCGCAGATGACCAGGTCGGGCAGCATCCGTTCCACCAGCGAGAAGCCTTCCTCTCCGCTGTTGGCCTTGAGGATGGTATAGGAGGATTCGAGGCAGCGTTCCAGGAGATCGGCGGTCTCGACGTCATCGTCGACAATCAGGATCATGTGGCTTGCGGTGGGATTGGAAACAGAGACCTGGACCCCGGACGGCTTCTCGGGAACGACAACGGGATCATCCTCGATGACGGCGTCGGAATGGTTGTCGGCCGACAGGCCGCGGGGGATGAAGAACCGGAACGTGGAACCCTTATCCGGTTCGCTTTCCACCGTGATTTTTCCTCCGTGCGCTTCAATCAGGGACTTGACCATCGTAAGCCCGATTCCGTCGCCGGACCCCAGCTTCATGCCGTTTTCCGTGCGGGAGAAGTAGTCGAAAATCTTTTCCTGGTCTTCCGGCCGGATGCCGATCCCGGTATCGGTGACGGAGAAGTTCACCTCGTTTTCTCCCTCTTCAAGCTGCAGCGACACCTTTCCGCCTTCCTGGGTGTATTTGAAAGCATTGGAAATCAGGTTGCTCAGGATGGATTCCAGCTTCTCGGCATCGAAGGTGAGCGGAACAGGGTGGTCCGGCCGCTGGAAGGTAAACAGGATGCTTTTCTTGGAACAGAGTTCCTTGTAATCCGTGGCCATGTTCTCGCAGAACGCAGCGACATCTCCGTCCCGCAGCCGCAGGCTGAATTTCCCGGAGTCAAGCTTCCGGAAATCAATCAGCCGGTTGACCAGCCGCGTCAGCTTCCGGGTATTGCGCAGGAGGGATTCCAGGTAGTTGCCCGGGATGGCCGTTTCCGCAGTCTGGTGCTCTGAGAGAGATTCTACCTGCGTGGATATCAGGAAGATCGGAGTCCGCAGATCGTGGATGATCCGGGTGAAGAAATCCATCTTTTCTTCGTTGGCTTCCTTGATGGATTTTTTCTCGATTTCGCTGATGCGGATCTTTTCCTTGATCTTCTGTTGCCGCCAGTGGGCCCGGAACAGCGTGGCGGCGGCTCCGAGGAGAATCAGGATTCCCAGCAGCCGCGCCCACCAGGTGGCGTACCATTTCGGCAGGATGCTGATAGAGAGCGACGAAGGCTCGCTCCAGGACTCGTCCATGCAGGCATACCGGACTTCCAGCTCGTAGTCTCCCGCTTCCAGGCCGGTAAAGGTGATGGCCCGCAGGTTTCCGATGTCCCGCCAGTCTTTTTCCAACCCTTTGAGCCGGCAGGAGAAACGGACGCTTTCCGGGAACAGGTATTCCGGGACAGCGAAGGAGACCTGGAAGAAATTGTCGTGGCCGGCCAGCTTGACAGGCGCAGGCATGGGGCTGTACATCAGGTGTTTCTGCGGTTTCTCCGACAGGGTAGTCAGTCCCGTGAATGTCACCTTGTCCGCCCCCCGGCGGGTTTCCATGTCTCCGGCGTTGAAGATGACCAGCCCGTCCGTACTGCCGAAATACATGTTCGTCCCGTCGAAATGGCTGGAAGAGAACAGGTATTGGGCCGGGATGTAGGCCTCGTTGCCCAAATAAACAAAATGTCCGGAAGTATAAGAGTAATAATACAATCCGTTCAGGGTTCCCATCCACAGGTTTCCGTCGGGGGCCTCGCTGATCGTCGTGACACTGCTGTTCAGCAGTCCGTCGTTTTCATTATACCGCGTCAGGCCGCTCTTGTCCGCATTGAACGAATAGAACCCATTGGTCTGGGAGTCAAACCACAGGCGCCCGTGCGAATCCATAAAGGTATAGCGGATGTCGTTTTCCGGGAACCCGTCCACGGTGGCGGTGTTATACGTCGCCAGGATGTCCAGGGTGTTGGTGTCCACCTCGTAAATCCCGTTGTTCCGGGTGGAGATAAAGGCCACGTTGTCGTGGAACGAAATGGAGGAAATGAATTTGCTTTCAAAACCGTCCACTTTCGTAAACACATGGTCCTGAGGCGAGAAGATGAACAGGCTGGGGCCGCCGACCCAGAGACGTTCCCGCTGGTCGTGGCGGATGACCCAAGTCTTGTTGTTGTCCACATACAGTTCGTCATGACCTTCCAGGGACCAGGTGCGGAAGGTCTGCGTCTGGGTGTTGAACGAGCAGAGCCCTTTCGTGTATACCGCCATCCAGATTTCGTCCCCGAGCCGGGTCATGGATACGATGTTGTTCCCGGGGAGGGCGCTGTTGGACGTATTGAATATCTTGCATTTGCCGCTTTCCCGGTCGTAAATGCCCAGTCCGTAGCTGTCCATTCCCACGTAAATCGACTTTTCGTCGGGAATGATGGAAGTGACCATCTTGAAGGGACTGATGACGGAGAAAGATTCCATCATCTTCTGGCTGAGCATGAGCCCGCCCCGGTAGAACCCGAGCCACAGATTTCCCTGCGAGTCATTGCACAGGGTATAAATGACATCGCTGCCGAGTCCGTCTTCCGTGGTCATCCGGGAGACGTGTCCGTTCTCCAGGATGTACAACCCGTTTCCGTTCGTTCCGAACAGGGTTTTCCCGTTGCTGTCACAAACCGTATGGAGATTGTCCGGGACGAAGGAATTGTCCGCAGTGAGCTGTCCGTTTTCGAAGCGGAACGCGGCGGAGCGGGTTCCGATGCTGCCGCCGACATAAATCCGCTCCGTGATCGGGCTGTAGTACACGAAACTGTGCGAATAGGTACTGGTCCGGGCGGGGGCGAAAGCCGTTTGTTCCCAGGTGGTGCGGTCGACCATATACAGCCCCTTGTGGTTCGCGGCGAGAATCTGCTTCCCGTCGTAATTGCACAGGGACAGCGGCTGGAAATCCAGGTCCACCGTCGCGAACACCGGGTTTTCCGCCGTCGTTTCGCACTGGTAAACCTTGGAACTGGAACAGCAGATGATCTTGTCCGGAAAAATCAGGATATCCTGGATCCTGCTCCGGATGGGGCTGACAGAGTCGTCCTTGTCCCGGAAACAGGCATGCTCGAACTGTCCGGTCTCCGGGTTGAAATAGTCCAGGCCACTTTGCGTGCAAACCCACAGGCCTCCTCTTGCGGGATCGGCGCAAATTTTCCCGACGTTGTTGTTGCTCAGGGAATTCGGGTCGCCGGGATCATGGGTCATCAATTGGAATTCCGCGCCGTCATAGCGCAGCAGGCCCCCGTAGGTGGAAATCCACAGGAAGCGGTCCCTGTCCTGGCAGATGCCGTTGATGGACTGGTCCAGCAGCCAGGCATATTTTCCCCCGTCCACGCTCCGTATGTTGGGCTGGGCAAAACCCTTCTGGCAGAATGTCAACGCCAGGAGGAGGATCGGGATGGCTGCAAGGATCCGTTTGCGCATGGGTTCCGGGGACGGTAAATCAAGTTTTCGGTTTCCAACGGTCCTGCCACTGAACGACAGGTTTTCCGTCTTTCCAGGTAATCGGCAGCCAGATGTACCGGCCGTCAATGGGGTGCTTCGGCCGCCAGATGTCGGCCATGAAGATAAATTCATTCTCTTCGGATCCCGGGACAGGCAGGATGTATGTGCTCTGTCCCTGGAACGTCAGGTCGGCATCCGGTCCGACGCACGGGTTGTCGTGTTTGGTCCAGGGGCCGAAGATATGCGGAGCGCTGAACATCCGGGCCTTGTTGGGCTTCCAGCCGGTACAACCGCTGGTAATCATCCAGTAGGTCCCGTCTTTCTTGAAGATGGCCGGAGCTTCGTTGTTGTCTCCCGGCGCCACCCGGACATACCGGCCGGTGTGGGTAAGGTAATCGTCGCTCAGTTCGGCGATATGCAGGGTCATGTTTTCCTCAGAAGAGAAAATGTGGTAAGCCTTGCCGTCATCATCCACAAAAACCGTTTGGTCCCGGGCCATCTGTCCGCCTTCGAAGTCGCGGCGGAGGAAACGCCCCTTTGCGCTTTCCTCAATCCATTCGGGGGTTTTGGCCTTGATCGGAAGATTCATATTAATGGCCTGGACCGCTTCGATATCCGCTTCGGACCAGTCGCAGGGCCATTTCCCGGCATTCACCCGGCCGCACCGGACAAAGGAATAGGGGCCGGTGACATTGTCTGCAACCGCGACGGCCGCGTGGGCTTTTTTATAACCATGTCCCTTGTGCTCCAAGTGGAACCACATGACAAACTTACCGGTCTTTTCGTTGTAAATCACTTTCGGGCGCTCGATGACACATTCCCGGGTAATCGGGCTGTCCGGGTCCTCGGAAACGGCCAGGGCAACGCCTTCGTATTTCCAGTTAATCAGGTCTTTGGACCGGTAGCAGGTGACCCCGACCAGCGCCTTGTTGGTCGAGTCGGCCTTATGCTCCCCAAACCACCACCAGGCGTCCCCATAGCGGAGGACGCCGCCTCCATGGGCGTTGATGTGGCGGCCCTCCGTATCCGGCCAGATTGCTCCGGGCTGAATCTCGGAAAGCCGGTTGCAGGCCAGGAGCGAGCAGGCGGCCAGGGCGGCGCAGCAGAATGCGGTGAATCTTGATTTCACGGTCGGCTAAGGTTTGATTACGAGATAATCCTCTGGTTTAACTTCTTTTCCTTCAAAGGTATATGGCTCCTTGGTGTAGTTGCAGACAATCCGGGTGCCGTCCGAGAACAGGCTCCGGGTGATGCCGGGAGCAACCTCTCTGTGATCGTCCAGGGTTTCGTACTGGAGGGGAGCGAGCGGCTGGTATTCGTCGAATCCGTCCTTGATCACCTTGACCGACTGGGCCAGGTCTTCCTTGTCTTTATAGGAAAGGTCGACTTCGCCCATCCAGTTGTTGCCGTTGCTCATGAATTTCGAGTAGAAATAATAGAGGGGCCGGCCGCCGGCTTCGATGAACCGCAATTTATAATAAGGGTCCTTGATGTTGTAATTGACCGTTTCGGAGGCCGGATTGCTGAGGATATAGCCGTGGAAAACAATCTGCCATACCGGCACATGGGCGTCGATGATGTCCTTCTTGTCCGGGAAGGCCATCTTCATGGTCGAGTACATTGCGAAATCCACGCTCTTGGCGGCGAAATACATGCAGCCTTCGGACTGGGCTCCGCCGAAAAGGTCCCGCAGCCCGCTGAGCATCTTGTTGGCATAGCCGGCGGCTTCACGCCGGTTGAGCGGATGGGCGGGGTCGTAGCATTCGTGGGGGGTGACCAGGGCCATGACGTCCACGAATTCCATTCCGTGGAAGCCGAGCGCGGCAATCCGCGGCTCGTCCCGCTGGTAGAACTCGTAAGAAGGTTTGTAGCAGAGGTTGTACATCAGACCGCCGCTGTAGCGCCATTTCTTCTGGAGAGAGCCGTCCGGATTCTTGCAGACATATTCTCCGTCGCGCCACTCTTTCGAAATGCTGTAAATATCTGTGTGATTGGTATGTCCGACCATCAGATAACCATTGTCCTGCCCTTTCTTGATCAGGGTTTTCAGGGCTTCTTCGCCGCCGAGCGCCTCTTCGACCGGGAAGACGTCCGGGTCCCGGCCGTCATGCCCGCGGAGTTTCCATCCGACCAGGCAGAGTTCGGCCTTGCCGACCCCCTGGCGCTTGAATTCATCCACGATGTCTCCGACCTGTTCGAAGGTCAGGGCGGCATGCATGGGCGGCTCCGTTTCCAGGGTCTGGTGCGGAATCGGCGACGGGGCCGGCTTCCAGGCCTGCCGGATCCGGACTTCGGGGGCTTCCACCGCATAGGCCAGCACGGCATTGTCCTTCGCCCGTTCGCGCAGCGGCTGCGGCATCTGTCCGGAGGCGATCAGGTACCGGCGGTACAGGCGGGCCATTCCCGAATAGTCAGCATCCTCGCCTTCAAGGGGATAGAAGTCCACGATCAACGGCTCGTAAACCCCACAGTCCCCGATTTTATAGTTCAGCGCAAAAGTATACTGGCCCTCATTGTATTTCACCTCTTCCTTGCACTCGAAGTCGAGGCTCTTCAGGATGCCGGTCCAGCAGGCTTCGCCGACCTTGTATCCGGCCATGCCGAGATCGTTGTATTCCGTGCGGTAGGAGCATTCCTTTTCGCGGGGCAGGAACTTGGTAAGGAGTCCTTCTGCGTTGAGGAAATAGCCCTCGTCCCCGGTTTTGGCCCGGCCGAAAGCGGGAACGATGCTGACTTCTGCTACGCCCTCCAGCGCCTGCGCATCCAGCTGGAGGCGGAAACAGTCTTTCCCTTTGTCCACGCCGCTGGCATAGGGCTTCAGGGTCATGGCATAGGTCGTATCCTTCCCGTCTTTATACTTGAGGA
>CADBPH010000248.1 GCA_902796455.1 uncultured Bacteroidia bacterium | reverse complement strand
CGGATCGATGCCGGCGTCTTCTGCGGCTTCGAGATGGAAACTGATCATGGAGGCGCCTGCGGCGGCAAAACGTTCGATGTACCGCTCCGGATGCACGATCATCAGGTGGACATCCAAGGGCTTGCGCGCCCGTGCGGCGACCGCTTCGACAACGGGGAAACCGAAGGAAAGGTTGGGCACGAAGATCCCGTCCATCACATCCAGATGGAACAGGTCCGCGTGTTCATTCACAAAGGCGACGTCTTCTTCCAGATGGAGGAAGTCGGCGGACAACAGGGAGGGAGCTACGAGTGGCATCTTATCAGGAAAAATGGGTGACAACATCGGCCAGGAGAGCCGTAAACTTCTCATTGGAAGCCAGTTCCAGCTTCTCTCCAGGGGCATGTACCCCACGCAGGGTCGGGCCGAAAGAAATCATGTCCAGATCCGGGAATTTCTCCAGGAAGAGGCCGCATTCCAGTCCGGCATGGATGGCTTTGACTTCCGGATCCTTGCCGAAGAGTCTCCGGTAGGATTCGACTGTATCTTTCAGGATTTTCGAGGACATGTCCGGTTTCCAGCCCGGATACGGGTCGCTCCGGCGCACGTCCGCCCCTGCGAGGACGAAACAGGCTTCTACCTTGTCGGCAATGAACTGTTTGGCGGATTCGCTCGAGCTTCGCTGGCTGGTGCACACCTCGATGACTCCGGGCGCCGTCATCTTGACAGATGCCAGGTTGTTGGAGGTCTCCACAAGGCCGGGAATGTCCTGACTCATGGCCAAAACACCGTGGTGGACCGCCACGAGTGCGGCGACCAGGCGCCGGGCTGAATCGGCGTCAATGGCTTGCTCACAGGCTTTTGCGTCGGACACGGAATACCGGATATCCGGATCCGAGGTGGCGAACTCTTTCCGGAGGGCTTCTCCGAACAGCTGGAAAGCCTGGGTAAACGCATCCGGATCCGGCACGGCGACCGTGGCTTCCGCTTCCCGGGCGATGGCATTGTGCTTGCCTCCCCCGTGGATCGAAACGAGCTGCATCGCAGTGCCGCGTTGTGTATAGAGGAACCGGGCCAGTTGCTGGACCATATTCCCCCGCTCGTTGTTGATATCGTCTCCGCTGTGCCCGCCGACTGCGTTGAAAAGCCGGATCTTCAGCAGTTTATTGTTCTTTTCCACCGGCTCGCAGGTGTAATGGAACGTCGCCATGGTATTGACGCCGCCCGCGCATCCGACGAATAATTGGCCTTCGTCTTCGGAGTCCAGGTTGATCAGCGTCTTTCCCGTGAAGAATCCGGGTTCCAGCGCCATGGCTCCGTCCATTCCCGTCTCCTCGGAGATCGTGAAGAGACATTCGATTTTTCCCATTGGCAAATCGCTGGAAATCAACGCAAGGGATGCAGCGATGCCGATTCCGTCATCCGCGCCGAGGGTGGTATCCTTGGCAATCATCCAACCGTCTTCGATGACAAAGCGGATCGGATCCTTGGAGAAATCGTGCTCGACGCCGGCGTTTTTCTCACAGACCATGTCCTGGTGACTCTGCAGGACAAGGGTCGGAATCCCCTCTTTCCCCTTGGAGGCCGGACGGGTGATCAGGACATTGCCCGTCTCGTCCATCTTGAAAGGGAATCCGTGTGAACGGGCAAAATCGCATAAATATTGAGTCATCGGCTCTTCATGGCCGGACTCCCGGGGAATCTTGGTGATCTCCCGGAAGATTTCTAACACAGTCTTGGAATCCATGGCTAAAATATTTCGACCGTCAGCGGACGGGGACGAGAAGGTTCTCGATATCCGTCACATACTGCCGGAATGTCTTGTCTGTGGACATCAGGTCGCTGACCGTCGTGCAGGCATGCAGGACCGTGGCGTGGTCCTTCCCGCCCAGTTCGGCACCAATGGTCGCCAGCGAGCAATTGATCAGGTTGCGGCTCATGTACATGGCGATCTGCCGTGCCTGGACAATCTGCCTTTTGCGGCATTTGGACAGCAGGGTGTCGCGGGTTATGTTGAAATAATCGCAGACGACTTTCTGGACACTGTCGATCGTGATGTGCTGCTGCTGCGCCCCGACAATCTGCTGGGTAATCTGCTCGGCAAGCTCGACCGTAATGGATTGGTGGATCAGGGTTGCGCGGGCGATCAGCGAGATCAATGCGCCTTCCAACTCCCGGAAATTGGATTTGATCCGGCCGGCCAGGAAAGCGAGGACCTCTTCATCGATCTGGACCCCTTCCCGGAAACAGCGTTCCCGCAGCATCTTCAGGCGCGTGGCATAGTCGGGCCGCTGCAGTTCGACGGACAATCCCCATTTCAAGCGGGTCAGCAGGCGCTCTTCGAAATTCTGGAGGTCGACGGGAGCCCGGTCCGAAGTGAATACCAGCTGCTTGTCGTACTTGTGCAGATGGTTGAACACGTTGAAGAAGGCGTTCTGGGAGCCCTGCCCCAGCAGGTCCTGGATATCATCCACGATCAGCACGTCGATTTTCATGTAATAGGCCAGGAAATCCGTCAGCTTGTTCCGGACGTTCACGGCATCCATGTATTGCGTCTTGAACTCATTGCCCGTTACATACAGTACAACGAGATCCGGATATTTCTCTTTGATCGCGATACCGATCGCCTGGGCCAGATGGGTTTTCCCGAGGCCGGAGCCACCGAAAAGGAAGAGCGGATTGAAGGGCGTCTTGCCCGGCGCGTCCGAAATATTGGTGCCCGCCGTAATGCCCATTTTGTTGCACTCGCCTTCAACCAGATTGGCGAAACTATATACCGGGTTCAGCCGCGGATTGATCTGCACGCGTTTCAGGCCGGGGTAAACGAACGGCCCCGGGTTGCCGGCCGTCGGGTAGGTGTTGACGGAAACGGTCCGGTTGACCGGCGTAATCGCCGTTGCTGCCGGGAAGGTCAGTGCCGGTGCCTTCCGGACGGGAGATACTTTGTATACCAGCCTCGCGTTGGAACCGATGACGCGTTTCAGCACCTTTTTCAGCAGGTCGAGATAGGCGCCTTCCAGGTATTCCCGATGGAAGTCAGACGGGACTTCGATCACGATGGTCCCCGTCATCTTGTCGAAGGATACGGCCCGCAAGGGCGAGAACCACGTGTCAAATTTCTGCGGCTCGATATTCTCGCGAATGAGCCGCAGGCAGTTCTGCCAGATTGACGTGTGGTTGAAAGTATCCATGTGTAGGTGAAAAAAGCACCGAAAGAAAGGATGCCGGGCATATCTCTTTTCGATGCAATGCAAAGTTGTGGGAAAAATTATTTATAAAAAATTTCCGCACCTATTGTATTTTCAAATTTTTTTTAGTAAAAAACGTTTAAGGTTTT
>CADBPH010000247.1 GCA_902796455.1 uncultured Bacteroidia bacterium | reverse complement strand
GGATCCCTTCCAGCAAGTGAAAGAATGGTGGAATACCGGTGAAAACCATTATACTGCGCCGTCCGATCACCTGTTCTCGTTAATGGGGGTCTCTCCCGGTGCCGGGGAGGGAACCTATTCTTTTGGAAAGGGGACGTTGCAGATTCTTCGCCATGATCCGAAAGAATATGTCTTGCTCGCCGGCGGAGATGCGCGGTTGATGGAAGCGGTTGAATCAGCCTATGGGCCGCTGGAATTGAAAAATCATTTTGTCCTGGACCGGGGACCCTATAAACTGGCAGCCGTATTGGATGAGGGGGTCTCCGACGATCCGTTGCACCTTACCGGTTCATTTATCGACTTGTATGACCCGAACCTTCCTGTCTACAATGAGGTTACGGTCCGTCCCGGTTCCCAGGACCTCCTGTATGACCTGACAAAGTCGCCCATGGCGCCTTGCATTCTGGCCGCAGCCAGCCGTGCATATAATATCCGGACATCCCGCCGGCATTTCTCTTATCTTTGCAAAAGTCCGCTGGAGACGGTGAATGTTTCGCGCATCTTGCTCCCTGCCAGGCCGGTACAAGTGTTGCTGGACGGGAAGGAGGCTGATTTTGAATGGGATGACGCCAGTAAAACCTGTCTGCTCCGGCACGACAACCATCCGGATGGCGTCACCGTGGATATCCGTTGGTGACGTGCCTGTTTGAACAGGGAAAATGAAGCATTATTGCCGGGATTTCCGTATATTCGCTAGAAAGATATTTAACTGTGACTTTACGATGTATTTATTGATCCTTTTGGCCGTATCTCTGGCTGTTTCCGCCGTCGGGTGGAAGTATTTCATTTATTTTTTCAGTATCGGCTATGGCTACGGCGTGGCGGCGTTGGCCGTTACGATTGCGCTGCTGTTTGCGGGTTCCCTGTCCTTGCCGACTGTCGTTCTGTGCCTGATCCTGGTCCTGTTCGGATGCCGCTTGGGCGGATACCTCCTGATGCGGGAAAAGCGCTCGTCCACGTACCGGAAAATCCTGTTTAATCCGACTGTAGCCCAGAAGAAACCCGTCAGCGTCATGGTGACGGTCTGGGTTTTCTGCGCCTTGTTGTATGTAGCGCAGGTTTCCCCGGTGGCATTCCGCCTGGCAAATACGGCGGACGGCTATCCCGTGAACGACCTGTGGGCCTGGATCGGAGCGGCGGTAATGGCTTGCGGCGTGGCGTTGGAAGCATTTTCGGATGCCCAGAAGAATGCGGCTAAAAAGGTGGATCCCAAGCGGTTCGTCGATACCGGCTTGTTCCGCCTGGTCCGTTGCCCGAATTATTTGGGAGAAGTCGTTTTGTGGACAGGTTGCCTGATTGTGGCCTTCGGGGCCGGATGCAAGCCCTGGCAGTGGGTGATCGTCCTGCTGGGCTATCTCGGCATCTTGTACGTCATGTTCAGCGGGGCTCGCCGGCTGGAATTGCGGCAGGAGCAGACCTACGGCTCCGATCCCGCGTTCCGGGAATATGTCCGGAAAACCCCGATCCTGCTTCCGTTCGTGCCGATTTATTCATTGGCACGCCACAAATGGCTCGTGGCATAACGGAAAGAAACTTGTTTATTGAGAATTAAAAGATAGCACTATGGGAATTTCAAGACGTTCATTCCTCCGTGCCGGCGTGGCTGGAACGGCTATGCTGGCCAGCGGCTCGCTCGGACTCTCCGACGCGGCCGGTCTCTCCGCCGCTCCGCGCAGGAAACCAACCAAAGAAGATGCCTTCCATCTGTCTTTTGCCGGGTATACGTTCGTCAAATTCGATCTGGATACCCTGCTGGAAACGGCTCGGAAACTCGATGTGAAGTATTTTTGTATCAAGGACTTCCATCTTCCGTTGAATGCGACGGACGAGCAGATTGCCGCCTTCCATGCGAAATGCGCCTCGTATGGGGTCAAAGGGTATGGTGTCGGCCCGATTTACATGAAGACCGAGGCGGAGACAGACCGGGCCTTCGCATACGCCCGCCGGGTGGGTGTGGACGTGCTGGTCGGCGTGCCCAATTACGAGATCCTGCCCTACGTGGACAAAAAGATCAAGGAGTATCCGGAAATCCGCTATGCCATCCACTTGCATGGCCCGGACCTGCCTATTTTCCAGGATGCTTCCGTCATCTGGGACAAAATCAAGGATCTCGACCCGCGGATCGGCATGTGCCTGGACATCGGACATGACCTGCGCAACGGGGCGGATCCCGTGGCCGACCTCAAGCGTTACCATTCGCGGATCTTCGACATGCATATCAAGGACGAGACGGAAGCCTCGAAGGCAGGGCGCTGTATTGAAGTCGGCCGGGGCAAGATTGATTTTCCCGCCTTCGTCCGGATGATGCGCAAGGTCGGATATACCGGCATGTGCAGCCTGGAGTTTGAAAAAGACATGAAGGACCCGTTCCTGGGGATCGGGGAATCCATCGGATATCTCAAGGCAGTCATCGACTTGGCCTGACCGCATCACGATGATGGAAGAGAGGAGATTGCTGTATCCGATGAAGTTCATCGGGATGCAGGATGAGCAGCCCTGGGGCATCGAGGCCTGGAAAGTGGCTGATTTGGGATTCCGGGATTCCAAAATCCTGGGCGGCTATCTGGAGACGGATACGCTCAGCGATGTCATGGATACCTATCTGGAGCGGATGACCGGGGAGGATGTCTATGCCTATTACGGCCGGCAGTTCCCCTTGAGCGTGAAAGAATTGCAGACGAAAGCGTTGACTCCGCTCGTGGTCAGTCCGGAGGATACCCTCGCCGAGCAGCGTTACGATGCCCTCGGCAAGGCGAAGCTCTGGTATGTGGAGGCCGTGGAAGAAGGGGCATGCCTGTATGTGGGACTCCGGCGGACGCTGTCGGCCACCCAGTTCTATGCGGCTTGCCTGGACGGGACCATTAAGGGGATGCTCCATGAAATCCATCCT
>CADBPH010000246.1 GCA_902796455.1 uncultured Bacteroidia bacterium | reverse complement strand
CACCGCGCGGGTCTGGACCTCTTCCGTCCGGTCCTGAAAAACCGGTTCGACCTGCTGGCGACCCTGAAAACAACGTATCGGAATGCAGACGCCTGGTCGCAGACGGAATCCTTCCTGCAGGAAATAGCTGCCGGGAAGCAAACCACTTCGGGTTTCAGCCGGCAGCGCGCGACGGATAGCCCCCTTGACTTGAATGCCGGTCTTTCCCTGTCCCGGAAATGGGGACGTAACAACAAAATCGCCCTGAAATATACCTTCGCGAAAGCCGATGAAAGCGGTCGGGAGCGCTTGACGGATCAGTCCATGGAACGTCCTTCCGGTCGGGAAATCACCACTTCGGCCGGACGGCGGGAACACCGGGCCGAGGTCTCCCTGACGATGCGGGATCCTTCCCGGCAATACCGCTGGGGCTTAACGTCCCAGGCCGGCTTTTATGACAGGACCTATTCCAATCTGACCGAAAATTATCTCACGACCGGTACAGCGGACAGCCACCGGACCGCCTTGCCGGAATGGGATAACGGGCTGGATTACCGGCAGCGGGTCCTGTATCTCCGTCCGGTCTTGCTGGGGAAAATCTACAAAGAGATTGTCGGATACTCGGTTGCCTTCCGAGCCGAGCATGTTTGGAATAAAGGAATGTATTCCAGTACCATACAGACGCCGTTCGAATGGTCCGAGAGCCGGATCCTGCCCGAGGCCGGGCTTTCCTTCTTCCGGAACGGACACCGCCTGTCGGCATCTTACGGAATCAGTGTCCTGCGCCCGTCCGCCAGCCAGCTGAACCCTTATGTCAATTATGCGGACCCCCTGAACCTTTCTTCCGGCAATCCTGCCTTGAGAGGAGAGCGGACCGGGACCTGGATGATGAACTATACAAAATCATTCACATCCAAGTGGTTGAATAATATCTCCCTGAACGGGACCTACGGACGGACGCGGAACGCCATCGAACGGATCGTGACCCTGGGGGAAGACGGCGTCACCCTCTCCACCTATGCCAATCTGGGCCGTCGGGAGGCGCTCTCTTTGACCGGGAAGGTCTACCTGCGTCCCTTGCCTGACCTGCGCGTTTCCCTGGGCGGAGGATATAACCGCTCCGTGTATTCCCTGCCGGCCGGGAGCCGCAACGAAATGTCGTTTTTCCATGGCAATTTGAATACGGACTATAGCACCGGGTCATGGTCTTTCTCCTCGCTCTTTTCCTTGGAACCCTCCATTCGTGCGGCCCAGGCGGTGGCCTTCCGCATGCAGCCCACTTGGGACGTCCAGTGCTCAAAACTATTTGAAAAACAGCATTGTGGAGTCACGCTGTCGGCGGAGGACATCCTCCATGGCGCGACTCCGTATTTCTATTCCCTGTCGGGAAGCGGATTTGTTTCGGAGCATTGGATCCAGCGTCTGGGGCGGACCTTCCGGCTAAGCATCTTCTGGCAGATCGGCCGCTTCAAAAAGCCCGAAACCGTCTCAATCAAAGCCTATGACCAATAGGCCGCTTGTCATTTCCGAAGCCATCCGGCGGTTATTCCATTGTTTTTCGTTACTTTTGCAATCAGTGCTTCCCCGGCGCGGCAGAAGACATGGCGAATCTTAAGACCTTGGCCAAGGATACGGCCATCTATGGACTCAGCAGCATCATCGGGCGGTTCCTGAACTACCTGCTGGTTCCGCTGTATACGTATATTTTCACGGCGGCGAGCGGCGGATACGGCGTCGTCACCAACTTGTATGCTTATACGGCCTTTTTCCTGGTCCTGCTGACTTACGGCATGGAGACGACCTTCTTCCGCTTCGCCAACAAGGAAGGAGAGGACCCGCGCAAAGTCTATTCCACCATCCTGACATCGGTCGGCACGACCTCCACCCTCTTCGTCGCCCTGGTCTTCCTGTTTCTCGGCCCCATCTCGCGGGGAATGGGTTATGCGGACCATCCGTCCTACATCTGGACCATGGCCGTCATCGTGGCGCTGGACGCTTTCCAGGCCATCATGTTCTCCTACCTGCGGTATCAGCGCCGGCCCGTTAAATTCGCGGCCCTGAAGCTGCTGTTCATCATCATGAACATCACGCTGAACCTGCTGATCCTGGTCCTTTTGCCCAAGCTCGCGGCCACGCATCCCTGGGCCGCCCGGCTGTACAATCCCGAGATCGGCGTCGGCTATGTGTTCTATATCAACTTGTTCTGCACGGCCTTCGTGACATTCTTCTTCTGGAAAGAGCTGAAAGGCATCGCTTACGGCTTCGACCGGGACCTGATGAAACGGCTGCTTTCCTACAGCTGGCCCATCCTGATCCTCGGCCTGGCCGGAATCCTCAACCAGACGGCAGACAAGATGATTTTCCCGTGGATCTACAAGGGCGCGGATGCATCGGTCCAGCTCGGCCTGTACGGCGCTGCGAGCAAGATCGCGATGATCATGGCCCTGATCACCCAGGCCTTCCGCTATGCTTATGAACCCCTGGTTTTCGGCAGCGTGCGGGACAAAGATAACAAGAAGATGTACGCAGACGGCATGAAGTATTTCATCATCTTCACGTTGCTGGCATACCTCTGCGTGATGGGATACCTCGACATCCTGAAACACCTGCTGCGGAACCAGGATTACTGGGAAGGCCTCAAGGTCGTCCCGATCGTGATGGCCGCGGAGATCATGATGGGAATCTATTTCAACCTTTCGTTCTGGTATAAACTGATAGACAAGACGATATGGGGCGCGGTCTTCTCCGGGATCGGATGTGTCGTGCTGCTGGCCGTCAATTTTATTTTCGTCCCGAAATATGGATACATGGCCTGTGCCTGGGGCGGATTCGCCGGATACGGCGTTTCTATGCTCCTGTCCTATTTCGTCGGCCAGAAACATTATCCGATCGCATACCCGATGAAGGACATCCTGATGTATACCCTCCTGTCGGCCGTGTTGCTGGCCGGCATCCTGCTGTCGAACCAGCACCTGCCCTTCTGGCCGGAAATGCTGGTCAACACGGCGCTGATCCTGGTTTTCGTCGGGTATATCCTGTGGAAAGACCTTCCGCTTTCCAACTTACCAGTCGTCGGAAAGTATTTTAAGAAGTAAAATAGTATGAATCAACATAGAGTCGTTATTACTGGCATGGGAATCTGGTCCTGTCTGGGGACCACGCTGGAAGAAGTACGGGATGCGTTGTATTGTGGCCGGAGCGGTATCGTGCTGGATCCTGCCCGGAAAGACATGGGCTT
>CADBPH010000245.1 GCA_902796455.1 uncultured Bacteroidia bacterium | reverse complement strand
GACGGCGCTTCGATCGACGTGACGGGAATCCTTTCCAACTATGACAATGCCATCCAGTTCACGCTGATTGATGAAAACAGCGTGGTCGTCAACCGGTAATGAAGATGAAAAGAATTGTTATCCAACTGCTAGCGATGATGGTGACAGCAGCATGCGCCCCGAAGGGCAATATCTTTATGCAGGAGTGGGATACGCCGGACGGCACTCCGCCGTTCAGCCGGATTACCGAAGCGGATTATGTCCCGGCGGTCCGGGAGGGGATTGAGCGGCAGAAAGCCGAGATCAAGGCCATCGTGGAGAATCCGCAGGCTCCGACTTTTGAGAATACCATTGCGGCCTACGAGCTTTCCGGTTCTTTGCTGGCCAAGGTGTCCGGGGTCTTCTTCAATGTGTCCGAATCGGATTCTTCTCCGCAGATGCAGCAGATCGAGGAGGAAATCACCCCGCTGATCACGGCGGCGGAGGATGCGGTTTTCATGGATCCTGCTTTCTTCGACCGCGTGAAGGCCGTTTATGCGGACAGCGCTTCGCTGACCCGTGAGCAGCAAATGGTTACGAAGAAACTGTACCAGCGCTTCATCCGCAATGGCGTGGCGCTGGACGCCGCCGGCCAGGCCCGGTTCAAGGAAATCAATACCCGGCTTGCGTCGCTCAGCCAGCAGTTTGCCAAGAATCTTCTGGCGGAGAACAATGCGTTCCGCGACAAGATCGGCGTGACGGTCTCTGCTTATCCTTCTTTCATGTCATCCTGCGAGGACCGTGCGAAGCGCGAGGCGGCTTTCCGGGCCTATTCCATGCGCGGGAACAATGGCGATGCTGCTGACAACAACGCCATCGTCCTGGAAATCATGAAACTCCGGACGGAGCAGGCTGCCCTGCTCGGCTATCCGAATTCGGCTTCCTACCTGCTGGCCGACAAGATGGCCGGGAATCCGGAGACGGTGGATGCGTTCCTTTCCAAGATCATGGCGGCCTCCATGCGCAAGGCCAAGGAAGAGATCGTGGACATGCAGGCCGTGATGGATGCGGATATCGCCGCCGGGAAGTTGCCGGCCGGCAGCAAGATCCAGCCCTGGGACTGGTTCTACTACGCCGAGAAGGTCCGGGCGGCCAAATATGACCTCGACGAGGCGCAGACCGCCCCGTATTTCCAGATTGACAGTGTCCGTAAGGGTGTTTTCTATGCCGCGGAGAAATTGTATGGGGTCAAGGTCGTCGAGGCGCCGGACGTGGAAGTGTACAATCCGGTCGTCAAGGCATTCCGGCTCTATGACCGGGACGGCTCCCTGCTCGGTATCTTCTACGGGGATTATTTCTCCCGCGACACCAAGCGGGGCGGTGCCTGGATGAACAATTTCCGGGACCAGTATGTCGACGCCTCCGGAAAGGATGTCCGGCCGATTATTGTGAATGTCTGCAATTTCCCGCCGCCGACCCAGGACACGCCTTCGATGCTCTCCATCGACAATGTCCAGACGGCTTTCCATGAGTTCGGCCATGCCTTGCACGGGTTCCTGACCCGTTGCCATTACAAGGATGTCAGCGGAACCAGCGTGGCGCGGGACTTTGTGGAGACCTTCTCGCAGTTCAATGAGCACTGGGCGTTCCAGCGTGAGATCCTGTCGGTCTATGCGCACAACTGCAAGACGGGGGAACCGATTCCGCAGGAATTGGTGGAGAAGATTGGCAATTCGTTGAAATTCAATCAGGGATTCATGACGGGCGAATTGTGCGCCGCGTCGATCCTGGATATGAAATGGCATGAACTGACGGCCGAAGAGCTCGCGGGCTTTACGGATGCGCAGTCCATCCGGGATTTCGAGGCGCGGGTCTGCCGCGAGATGGGACTCGTGGAGGAAATCATCCCGCGGTACCGGACGACCTACTTCAACCACATCTTCAACAGTGGCTACAGCGCGGGGTATTATAGCTATCTCTGGTCGGAAGTACTTGATAATGATGCATTCGAGTATTTCAAGGAGCAGGGGCTTTTCAACCCGGATGTCGCTCTGAAATTCCGTCAGACTTTCCTGGAAAAGGGCGGAAGCGAAGAACCGATGACCCTCTACCGTTCCTTCCGGGGTGCCGACCCGGATCCGGCTGCCCTGATGCGGGCACGTGGTTTGGAATAACTTTTAATAACGTGGTATTGGAATAACTTTTAAAAACTAATAAGCGTATGAAAAAGATTCTGATGTTGATGGTGGCCATTGCGGCCAGTGTTTCCTTGTATGCCCAGAACGAACCCGCTCCCGGAAAGGGGACCCGGATCCTTGCCCACCGTGGTGGCAGGTCGGAAGTCGACGAGAACACGGTGGAGGCGTACCGGCATGCTTTTTCTTCCGGCTGCCTTGCCCTTGAAACCGATATCCGGATGACCAAGGACGGTGAGTTGATGATCTTGCATGACAAGGATTTCAAACGCATGTGCGGAATCGATAAAGCCCCCGAAGACATGACGGCTGCCGAGATCCGCGCCATCCGGACCAAGGAAGGTCACAAGATTCCGTTCATTAAGGATTTGGTGGATTTCGTGAACCAGTATGACGGAGCCTATGTCGAGTTCGAACTCAAGTGCACGGATGAGGAGAAATATCCGCAAGCACGTCTGGAAGAGTATCTGGACAAGGTAGCCGCCGCCGTTTATGCGAACAAGCCGCCGCGTTCCATTTACCTGATGACGAGTTTTGACGCCCGGGCCATGCGGTATCTGACCGTGAAGCATCCCGAGTCGGAGCCGATGTACCTGACGTCAAAACCTTGCTCAGCCGAGACGGCGGAACTGGCCAAATCTCTCGGCGTCAAGAGATTGGCTTGCGGTATTGCCGGAACTTCCCGTGCCGGCGTGAAAGCCATTCATGATGCCGGTCTGCGCGTGAATCTGTGGCCCACCAAGAGCGTTGACGACGTGCACCTGGCCTGGCTGCTCGGCGCCGATTATATTTGCACGGATATTCCGGCCGAGGCTGTAAAATACATCCGCAAGAATAATCTCCCGATCATTACCGACGTACGGTAATCCGGGGATATCTTAGCAAAATAAGGCTGTATTCTAAGACTTTTCCAAGGAATACAGCCTCATTTTGTTACCGTACGTAGCTGGTCAGCAGTTTCATGCGGCCGTCGGGCTTGAAAGTAACTCCGCGGGATGTCGCCGGAATCAAGACGGTTTCTCCCTGGTGGACGGTGACGGGGCAAACCGCGTCAGGCTCGTTGTCCTCCAGGATTCCGCTCCCTTCCATGCAGATCACCACCAGGAATGAATCCAGATTGGAAAGATCCTTTGTGACAGGCTGTTCCAGGTCATAGACCGATGTCGTGAAATACGGGCAGTCCACGAGCGGGACCTCTTTGTCCTTCCCGGGCGTGTAGGCCGTCCGATAGTCCGGATACACCGTATAGTCGATGGCATCCTTGGCCAGTTCCGTGTGCAGTTCACGCGGTTTCCCGTCCAGTCCTTTCCG
>CADBPH010000244.1 GCA_902796455.1 uncultured Bacteroidia bacterium | reverse complement strand
CAACGGACTCCGGCTGAAGGACCCGGTTTACGTGGACCTGCTGACGGGCTATGTGCACGATTTGTCGAAAGTGATTTCCAAGGACGAGAATCTGCCGGGCGATGCTTTCGTCCTGAAAGGACTGCCGGTCTGGGACAGTCCGGTCCTGATCATCGAACGGGAGGCGATTGCCGGCGTGACCGGTCCCCGGAAGAAATAGTTGTTTTCCGAGGCGGAATGGAGGCATATTCGATGAAATGACTATCTTTGCGTACCAACTTAATGTAAAACAATTATGAAAAAATTACTTTTGATCGCCCTTTCCGCCATGTTGGCGGTGCCGGCATTCGCTGACAGTGATGACGATAACGTGGTCGCTTCTTCCTCAAGTGGAGCCGTTCAGCTGAAAGTGGTTGACCACATCGGCTATGGTTACCATCTTGTCAAGTCTGATGCCTACTCGCCTTCCGGTTCCGGAGAATTTTTTGTCAACCTGCTGAAACTGGGGTTGTATCCGGCCAAGTCCTTCGGGATTGAACTGGGGGTGGATGCGGACTTCAACTTCTTCCGTTCCAAGACTTCCGTCTTCCATCTGGACAATGACAAAAAGGTCCAGGCCATGGATTTCAATAAATTGGTTACCGGTACGATAGACAAGTCCCGCGGTGGTTTCAACACCACGTCCATTACTTTCCCGCTCCTTTTCAAAGGCATGTTCGGGGATTTCAAAATCGGTGTCGGAGCGCAGGGCAGCCTGAACCTGGATGTGGATGCATTCTACAAGTACAAACAAGACAACCGCTTCTGGCGTGTCGAAGAAAGGAACGGGAAGCTCAACCTGTTCTCCTATGGGTTCCTGGCGACGGTTTCCTTCAGCGAAGCGACCTTCTTCTTCAAGTATTTCCCGAAGTCATCCCACATGCTGGCACCGGGGAGCGTGGATTACAACTATATGACTGTCGGTATTTCCTTCGGTCTGTAAGTCGGATCAATAACGCAACAGCGCCTCTTGGAAAAGAGGCGCTGCTTTTTTTGTTTCCGTAGCGGTTTGTTTATTCCGCGACAAGCGGATGGGCCTGCATGAGTGCATCCGCCCAAGCCTTGAAATCCGCCCAGCGGTAGTAAGGACCTTGTACCGGCTTCAGTTGGGGCAAGGTGGACTCATTGCCGTTGCGGAGCACCTTGAACAGGATGTCCGGGTTTTTCTTGGACCGGTAGAGGACAAGCTGCAAAGTGGCCGCCATCGGGGTCTTGTAGCTCTGGAACCAATATTTGACCTCATCGGCGGAGGCCGCTTCGTAACCGCATCCGTCCACGTTCAGCAGCGGACAGAGGGCGTTGAAGACCGTATCGTGGCCGAAACGGAAATGTCCCTTGAACTGTCCGTTTGCGATGGCTTCGTCCGCACAAGCGATCATGTCCATCAGCAAAGAAATCTGCGTGTACCGCTGCCGGGCGTGGTGGAAGTAACAAGAATAATTCTCAATCTCCCAGAGGGCGACCATTTGGTCCGGTGTGAAAATATCCTCCAGCCAGAGCTTGTCACAGTAATTGCGGTAGCCGGCCCACAGGAAGTACAAGTCGTGGACAAAATCGGTCTCCCCGACGGTCTCTTTCAGGAAACTCCTGTCGGTGAACAAGTTATTCAGGATTCCGTCGTAATCGGTTTTCCGGGCGCGGAAATCGTTGAATTGCTCCGGGACCAGCATGTCGCCGGCATATTGCCGGGCGATGGCTTTGGGCGCCGAGGCGGCATTGATCACGACCATGTTGGTATGCAGGGAATTATTGACCACGTTCACTTTGGGCGCATGTTTCTGCAGGCTGACGGTAAAGGCATTCATGCTCACGATGGCCCGCTGGGACGTCGAGGCCCTTGCCTGGACATCCCCTCCCTTCTTGAACACTTCCGGGAACGACTCGCACATGATCCGGGCGATCTCGGCATGTTGCTGCCATCCCAGGTCTGTCAAGTCTCCGGTGTTGATCAGCGGAATCTCGTAGAAGTCCAGGAAGTCTTTGTACAGCTGTTCCCCACGCGGAGTAAAGGCATTGGCCTTCGCTGCGGCATCGAGTGCCTGCTTGAGGTGGATATACGTGTTGGAATTCCAGGCATAGCGGGAGCCGTGACGACCATAGTGGCTGATATAGAATGGCTTATATCCTTTCGGAGACGGGGTGAGCGGCGCGGCGTCGAACCGGTACGGGCCTTCGCAGCCGGCAGCTTTGTTCCGGTCTGCCCGCACGATTTCATCTACATTATAGGTCTGTGCACCAAGCAACGGGGCCGCACAAAGGAATGCGACCGCAAGGATCCATCTGATCTTTTTCATTGTCTCAGAATTTGAAAGACTCGATTTTCAGCGTTCCGTTTTCCTGGATAATGCCGACGTATTCGGCGAATTCCGGCGTGGAGGAGTGCTTGTCCAGGGCATCCTGGCTCTCCCAGGTCTCGCAAATCATGAAGACGTCTTCCCGCGTGCCGCTGGCGAAGACATCATAAGCGATGCAGCCTTCGTGGCCCAGCGATTTGGCGGTCAGAGCTTTGGCGGCGTCCAGTGCCTTGCCCATGGCATCCGGCGTGGCGGAGGCCTTGAAGAAACAATTGATTCTGATCATAAAAATATCCGCATGCGGGCAAGTCCGCACACGGATACAAATCTAATAAAAACCGTGCAGACGGTCAAGTTATTTACCGGTGCTGCGATAGGTTTTGACGGCCTTGATATAAGGCACCAGTTTTTCCGGATGGTCCGTGGAAATGTAATCGATGCCATGCAGGATGGCCCAGTCGGCGACCTCGAAATCGTTGACCAGCCAAAGGGTGGTCTCAATGCCGAGTTCCTTGGCCTGCTCTACGATGTGCGGGTTGTTCATGAAGCCGTCCAGATTGTATGAGATCCCGTTGTAACCCATTTTCTTGGCATAAGCGGCATCCGGGACGAAGACATCACTGGCAAGGAAAATGACCTTGACCGCGGGGTCGACCCGGTGGAGTTCTTCGCATATCCATTTCCCGAAGGATGTGTATTCCGCCTGATTCTCCATCTTCTCGCGCCGCACGGTCGCGATGGCTTTTTCAACCAGCAACGTCTCTTTTTCCTTGGTCAACTGAGTCTTGATCTCCATGATCATCTTGATGCCGGGGGTCTTCCGGGCCTGTGCAAACCATTCTTCGAGGGTCGGGATCTGGTGCCCGCCCGGGAGGACGACGGCCCGGACCTCCTTGAAGGTCATCCGCCGGATATCCTTTCCTTCCTGGCCGGGCGTCTTCGGCCCGTGAAAGACGACGATATGGTCGTCCGCCGTCAGGTGCACATCATATTCGACACAGTCGACGCCGGCTTCCTGGGCGACCTTCAGGGAAGCGATGGTGTTTTCGTACGGTCCGGCGAACCGGCAGCCCCGGTGTCCGACGACTTTGGGCTGGGCATTCATCAGCGCACCTGTCAACAGAAGTGCCGCTGAGAGAATCAGAGTGATCCGTTTCATGAAAATAGATAGAAATAGTTGATTATTAATTTGTTTATGCGTTGATACAATCATTGTCCGAAAACCCGGCGGACGGCTTCCAGGTAACCATAGCCATAGAGGTCGTCCGGCTGGAGGTAGCTGGTCTCCGTCCATTCGTTCCAGCTGTTGACCGTGATGAGCGGATGCCGGTCGGGATGCCGGTCGAGGTAGTCTTTCGCCGCGCGCAGTGCCTTTTCGAAATTTTCAGGCGTGTTGTCCCGGACGACGGCACTCTCCCTGACGCGGGGACTGTTGTCCCAGCCGATGCTGACATGCGGATAATACGGGACGCTGAAGGCCTTGTCAATCTTATCCCATTCGGCCACAGCCCTTTCCACAATGGCGGGATAGGTGTCATTGACGTTCAGGAAATGGACGAACTGGTAATGGGAGGAACTCGTGAAGCCGACTTTCCGGATCAGCGCCTCCTCGGGCTTTTCAGCTTTCCCGGCATCGAACCCGCTGTAGTTGAGGTTGGGCGCCCACATGGTGAACTGGAGGTCCAGGCCGGGGAATCCGGCCTTCTTCACTTCTTTCCGGAACCATTTGACGGCGTCCGCAGCCTGTTCCACTCCGCCGAGGCCCTCGATGAAATTCTTCACGTCGTAGATCATGAAAACAGGCTTGCCGTCGATCTTGTAATAATTCGGCTGCTTGAAAAACAATTCGATGTTCCGCCGGCAGATTTTCTCGAATTCATCCCGGTCGATCTTCCCCGTCCAGATCACATTTTTCTCCCGCAGGCGGGAAATGCGTGTGTCCCAGGTATTGACGACATCATGGTTCGCCCACATCAGGTAAAACTGCATCTTATCGCGGTTGCGGGCTTTCAGGAAGCCGTTGGTCAGGGTCGTTTCCATGAACGGCCTGCCGTCGAACCAGTACCAGTCGAAAATGAAGACATTGATCCCGTGGCCGGTCGCCTGGTCGATTTCCATTTCCATGACGGCGGGATCCGCCTCGTTGATGTATCCCCAGAGCGGATGCCGGTCCCAGTAATGTCCCGGGTTGCGCTGCTGCATCGTGAGCACGGTTTCCCACTCGCCGATCCCCATGGGCCAGAACGGCCTCAGGCGCGGATCATCCGCCACATAGGCGGGATACAGATAAGCGGCGACGTCATAGCGGCGCTGCGCGTCCAGCCGGCCGGTCAGCAGCAGGCAGCAGAGGGAGAAGATCAGGAACTTTTTCATGACTCAATAGCCGTTATAGGGTTTCTGTAAGGATTCCGTAGGGCGGGACGACGCAGTCGAGGGTCTTCCCTCCGATTTCCAGGTGGACAGGCGTGGTCTTCCCCGTCCGCCCGTTCAGGCGCAGCATCAGGCGGCCGTCCGGAAGGACATCCATCATGGTGATGTCGACGTCCGGTGCTTCCATGTCCAGGAAGGATTGTCCGGCCGGCAGGCGGGAGCCGGCTGCACGGGTGCCACCCGGACAGGCACGGACATAAACCGGTGTTGAGAAGTTCCTGAAAATCAGGGGAACATGAGCGGTTTCCCAGGCGCCGTCAAAAGGCCGGAAGAGGATTCGGTGCGTGTAAGTCCCGTGGAAGGGCTCGCTGTACCAGGCCGGTTCATGGGTCACATGGGTCGGGGTGTCGAAGGTCAGGCCGACATCATGGATGGGGCCGGATGTCGTGGAAGAGCCCAGATAGACAGTGATTTCGCCCTTCTCTGCATCGACACGGAAAGCCTGTTCGCCAGTCTGCGGGGACACGACGATGCCGCCGTCCTCCTGCTGCAGGAAACAAGTGCTCAGGGGGCACAGATAACTGACCCCGTCTGTGCCTTGTGAGATACCGAAGGGGATGTCAAACCACGGGGTTCCGCTCCGGAAGGTTTTCAGCACCAGGTCCAGGCCTCCCGGCAGGTATTTCCTTCCCTGGAATTCTCCGTGCTGCCGGACCAGGCAGGGATTGGGGAAGGTAAAGGAAAGGTCACAGGCGATGTTCCCGTCGCGGAGGGTAAATACTTGTTCCAGATGGACTTGCCAATCCGGTTGCCGGAGGATGCGCAGTTGCTGCGCCCCATTCAGCGTCCGGACTTCCGTCCGGACCGGTCCATAAGGGGCGGCGGGCCGCCAGGCGGCATCGTCCTTCCCCTGCGTGACTTCCGCCAAGGCCTTGACCAAGAACGGATTCAGCGAGATTTCCATCTTCTTTCCTTCCCGCTCGACCAGGGTCTTGTCCCCCTGTGCCGTGAGCCGGATGCCGTCCGCTTCAATGGATGCGCCCGGCTTCCAGGCCGGATTGTCCGCGGTTTCCACCCGCCGGGCAGCGATCACCTTGTACCCGAAGGCGGGGAGCGGCACGTCTACTTCATGGCGGACCTTGCCGCCGGCGGAAAAGGATGTCGCGGAGAGCGGCTTGCCGGAAGCATAGTCGAAATAGCGGCAGGGGAAATCTTCTTCCAGCGTAAGGGTCTCAGTGCGGGCTTGTTCCAGGGATGCAACCAGATAGTACTTGTCGTAGCCTTTCAGCCGGATCCGGGAGGCAATCCGGTCCAGGGATTGGTCGATCAGCGCCCGGGAAAGACGGGAACTGGCATGGAGGGACCAGACCCGCTCCCTGCGCCGTTCGTACAGGGGATCCCAGCCTTTTGCATCGCTGTTGACCGCCCAGAGGAGCAGGTGTTCCGCTTTGGAAAGGACGGTGACCTGTCCGTCGCGGCAGAGGAAGCGCTCTTCGATTTCCGGATAGAGGTCGGTGTTCTCGATATTCCAGGCGAGCGGGTCGCGTTCCAGCAGGATTCCGGCCTGATCAAAAGGAACGTCTGCAGGCCCTCCCGCACAGGCGGACATCAGGGTGTTCATGATTTTTGCGGCCCGGAAATCCGCCATGGCCGCATTCGTCGCTTCTTGCACCCGGATATCGAGCGGGTCCGCCGTCCACCTGGAATAGGTCCCGTTCTCGGGGCTGCGCGCTTTCACCCGATGGTCCACATACTGTTCCTCTCCCAGCCCGAACCGGTCGATGTATTCTTTAACAGTAATCCATTCTACTTGGATATCAGGATGTTCTGCGTTGAAACGGGACACCTTTGCATAGGTGTCCGTGAAGTGCTGCGGGATTTCATAATCCTCTTCAATCACGATCAGGGCATTCTCCGGTGCACGTGCGATCTTCTCCATCAGGTTCTCCCGGGAGGTGGGCACGCAAACGGAATGAGATCCGTCCATTCCCCGGAGGCGGAAGGGCCGGAACACATCGTCTCCGGCAATGACCGGGACCCAGGAAACCCCGCTTTCTTTCAGGATCCACGGCAGTTGCGGGTGGTATGCCCGTTCCTGGAGATAGAAACCGTCCGTTTTCCCCGCGATGCTTTCAATGATTTTCGTCCCCAGCCAGGCGCAGCGGTAGTTGGTTTCCCCGTCCATGTTGACATTGACGGGCTCCGAATAGAAGGTGCCGGTAAAGTTCAACTGTCCCTTCCGCTGCAGCGCCAGGGCATGTTCCAGCACGTCCGGCGCAGTGATCCGAAGGGAGCCGGCTGTCTGCCCGGAAAACTGGACCTGTCCCTTGAAATCGGGATGCAGGTCCATGAAATCCAGCAGGTTATCGTAAATGACGGGAAACTGTTCCCAGATGGTGGTCCGGACGTACCGGTCATAATTCATGTTGCCGTGCAGCACAAAACTCATGTATACTTTCCTGGGCGCCGGCTCGTCGGAAGTGGCGCCCAAAGCCGGGAAAGCACCCAGCAGAATGGCTGCAATGAGGGCAACACGTCTCATGGGTTACCCGTCTCTTTATGAAAGATGTTCGAAGGTAAAGGCTTCCCACGGGAGTTCGGCATCCTTGCCTTCTTCCAGGACCTCGTTGACGTGGGTCATGAGCGGGAATTCCTTCAGGTCCACCAGGCCGCGTTCCGCTTTCTTGTAGATAGCTTTGGTGACGCGCCGCGTAACGACGATGGATTCCAGGGTGACGCCCGCGAGGATCTGCATCGCTTCATCATAGGTTTTCCCCTCGCCGAGCAGGATACCGATTTTCCGGGTCCGGCCGCCGTAAACGGTGACATACAGGTCTCCGATGCCGATGACAGAACTGTCCTCGTCGGCTCCCTGGATGCGCAGGAGCTTGATCATTTCCTTGGTTGCCTGGTAGAATGCGGCCGCCTGCGAGTTGAAATGCAGGCCCGCGTCGGGTCCGCCTTGGCGGTTGACCAGGCCGATGGTCATGGCGACGCCCAGGGCATAGGCATTCTTCAGGGCGACGGCGCTTTCCAGTCCGATGACATCTTTCGTCAGGGAAATATGGTAGTAGGAGGTCTGCATGGCCGCTTTCATCATCTTGAGCACTTCGGGATCTTTTCCGCAGAAGGCGACCTCTGTCTGGTCATGCCAGACCAGTTCGTACGAGGTACAGGGACCGCCGATGGCGTTGATCTTCCGCTGGATACCCTTTTTCAGCAATTCGCGCTCCCAGTAGTCGGGGTAGGAGATGAGGGTCCCGTCTTCCAGGTTGATCAGCCCCTTGGTGACGGAAAGGACCGGCATGGCCGGGTCCAGTTTCGCCAGCACCTCTTCCAGGAACCAGTCCACGCCGAAGGAGGAAACGCCGCCGATAATGAAATCAGCGCCTTCCACGGCCTTTTTCCATTCTTCGAACTGGAAATACTGGACGCCTTCCGGGAAAGGCCGTTCAAATTTCGGGTGCTGCCCGGTGCGGCGGCAAGCGTCAATGATTTCTTTGTCCAGCGGGGTACCGACGAGGCGGACCTCATTCCCGTTCTCGATGGCGGGGAAGGCCAGGGCGGAGCCCATCATGCCTGATCCGATGATTGTGATTGTCTTTTTCATCTTTATTGATTTATAGATATTTCCTTTCGGGATTGCTCGGTTGAAGGAGCGGTTGGGCCCTTCGGAGCTATCCAAAGATACGTTTTTTTATTCGGAAGACCGTAAAAAATCATATATTTGTATGAATACGGAAACTTAATAACCGCCATTTATGAAAAAGGTTCTCGCACTTGTCAGTCTTATTCTCTGCGCCGCCGCGCTCCATGCCCAGAACGCGCCGCAAGTCGATTCGGCGCTGAAACAACTTCCTTCCGCTGTCAAATGCGTCTGCGGGCCCTATCTCCAGAATGTTACGACAGATGGGTTCACCGTCATGTGGGTCTCGGATATCGATGCTTTGGGATGGGTGGAACTGGCCCCGGACGACGGGACGCATTTCTACCATGAAGACCGGCCGAAGTATTATGATATGACGGGAAACGGGATCAACCCGCTTACCCGGATCCATACGGTGCGGATTACCGGGCTGCAACCTGGAACAAGATATCGTTACCGCATCATGATGAAGGGGTTGCGTGCCTTCAACGGCGAGCGGGACATTCTTTTTACCAAGCCGTACGGGGCCGATGTCTACCGGTCCAAACCGCCTGTGGTGACCACCGTGCGCGAGGAATACGACAAGTTGCACTTCGCGGTCGTGAACGATATCCACGAGCACGACAAGGAATTGCGGGAACTCTTCAAGGATGCGCGCGGACAGTATGATTTCGTGGTGTTCAACGGCGACATGACGAGTGTCATCAACCGGGAGATGCACATCGCGGAGAGTTACCTCAAAAGCGCCGCCGAGCTGTTCGCGAACGAAACGCCGCTGTACGTGACGCGCGGCAACCATGAATACCGCGGCCTGGATGCGATCCGCTGGCTTTCCTGGTATCAGTTCCCGGGCGGCAGGACGTATTACACCTTCCAGTACGGACAGTTCTTTTTCATTGCACTCGACAGCGGCGAGGACAAGCCGGACAGCGACATCGAGTATCAAGGGATGTTGAGTACGGGGCAGCATTTGCGGGAAGAGGCGGAATGGTTGCGTCAGGTGACGGCTTCCGATGCATTCAAGAATGCGAAAGTCCGCATTGTGTTCAGCCACATTCCGCCGCGGCAGAAAGGATGGCTGGGCGACCAGCAGGTCTGCGACTTATTCGTGCCGGTCCTGAATGAGGCGGGGATCGACCTGATGATCTGCGCCCATGAGCATCGGTACAGCTATTGTCCTGTCGGTACGTCCAATGCCGATTTCCCCGTCGTGGTCAACAAGAATGTCGAGCTGATGACCGTAGATGCGGACAGCCGGGAGATTTCCTTGCGGATGACCGATCCGTCCGGAAAAGAAACGCACAAGCTCTCTTTCCCGGTCCGCCGGTAAGAAGCTGTTTTAAAATAATCGTTCTTGTTTCTTTCGCGGCCTTTCCGGCCATTTTCTCCTTTGTCATCAGTCACGTAGCTACGGCT
>CADBPH010000243.1 GCA_902796455.1 uncultured Bacteroidia bacterium | reverse complement strand
TTGTTACCCGCCGTACCGAAGGAATAACGCAACTTCAGCTGGTCGATCCAGCCGGCGCCCTGCATCCAGGGTTCATTGGAGATATTCCAGGAAGCCGCCGCAGAGGGGAAGAAGCCCCAGCGGTTGCCCTTCGCGAACTTGGAAGAGCCGTCCGCACGCAGCGTCCCGCCGATCGAATAGCGATGCTTGTAATCGTAATTGACGCGGCCGAAGAACGACAGCAGGTTGTCATTCTGGTAATAGTAGTTCGAAACCCCTGCCGGAATACCCTGGCCCAGGAAGTTCCAGGCTTTTTCCGCGTCGAAGAACGTAGGCAGGTCCGTTACACTCATCGTGGCGACATTCCTGCGGTAGATGGTCATTTCTTCACCGAGCATGACATCCACGGAATGGTCTTCGGGAAGGATATTGCTGAAATTGTACTGCAACGTGTTGGAATTCCGGAATTTCTTCCGGGATTCATCCGTATAGACAGAAGCAGGGCCCGCACCGCCGGCATTGTAGACAGTATAGGTGCTCATGCCGTAGAAACGGTTGTCCGTCTGGCGATATTCTTCCATACCGCCGTCAATCTTCAATTTCAGATTATCGACAATCTCCCAGTTGAAAGCGGCATTGACATTCCAGGTCGTCCTAAGGCGCTTGGAATCATTGTCCCAGACGGCGCGCATCGGCTGGACGGCATCTCCGAAATTCTCTTCATAGTCTTCGGTGGCCAAGTTGCCGGAAACCGGGATCGGTGTGTACAGCACGGCATGTTTGAGACGGCCGTTGCTGGAATTCTGGCCCGAGTTGTCATTCAGCGAGTTGGCACCGGCGCCACGGATATTCGTCTTGGAATACCGCATGTTCACGTCGATGGAGGTCCGCTTGCCCGTATTGAACTGGCCCTTGTAATTCAGGTTGTCACGGACATAGGAAGAGCCCGTCATGATCGCATTGTCCGCCAAGTGGGCGTACCCGAGGGTCCATGCGTAATTCTCCCCGCTGCCGGAAACCGCAAAGTCTGTGTTCCAGGATGTTCCGATATTTCCGAACACCGCGTCCACCCAGTCGTTCGTCGGGAGTCCGGTATACAGGTCCATATCGGAGAAGCTCCCGAAATACGGCTGGTAATAGTTCTTGAAATCATCTCCGTCCAACATACGGAGCTCATACTGGAACTTCACGAAGTTCTCCGCATCCATCACCTGGATGGCGTCCTTGTTCGCGATTTTCTTCCGGCCATAGTAGGAATTGAGCTTGACAGAAATCTTCTGTCCTTTTTCCGCGCTCTTGGTCGTCACGATCACAACACCGTTCGCACCGCGGCTACCATAAATCGCCGTCGAGAAGGCATCCTTCAAGACGTCGATGCTGGCAATCTCCGAAGAGGAGATGTCGTTAATGGATTCCACCGGGAAACCGTCCACGATATACAACGGCTTGCTGTCCTGGGTGATGGATCCACCGCCACGGACCCGGATCTTGATATCTGCATCCGGATCACCTTCCGTCGTCACGACGGAGACACCAGCCATTTTACCGGAGAGGGCCTGGCTGACGGAGGTGACAGGTTGTTCGGTCAGTTTTTCCGAACCGACGGAGGACACGGAACCGAGGAGGTCACGACGCTTGACGGTGGCATAACCCACGACGACAAGTTCGTCCAGGGTGGTCGTATCGTCTTCGAGGACAGCGTCCACGACACTCCTGCCATTGACGGGGATGACAACTTCCTTCATCCCGATCATGGAAAACTTCAGGACTGCCTTGGAGGCATCCGGGACCACGAGGAGATATTTTCCGTCGAGGTCGGTCGAAGTACCGGTCGTCGTCCCGTCAAGCAGCACGAAAACCCCCACCATAGGCTCCCCATTCGCATCCTTGACTGTACCGGTCACATTCTGGGCATGCAGGGATGCTGCACATCCCAGCCCAAGAAGGATTACGGCAAGTTTCATTACGATTTTGCTCATAGGAATTCTTTTTTGTTGTTGATTATTATAGAGTTAATGAATTATAGTTCCGTATATTCCCCGCCGTCTGCCTGTGCCGCGACGATGTCCCTCACCAGGTAGTGCAAGTACATTTCAAGATTGGTATACCGGCCATGCTTGTCCAGCGTAATGACCTTTCCATCAGCCGGTTTCGCCTTATCCAGCCCAAACTGCTCCTCGAACCAGTCCGGCATGCCGTCGCCGTCCGTATCCAGGATCCGCGCCAGTTCCGCTTCCGTTGCCTTGTAGGAAGGCCAGCCGCCGGCATCCGTCTGGGTGTCGATCAGGCCGCCCTTGCTGCCGTTGCTGCCCGCAGGAATGGTCGCCTTGCCGGAACGGGTATCCGCCACAGCACGCTTGTCTACCGCATCCTGGCGCAAAGAAGCGCCGGCATAGGCAAGCACCCGCTCATAGGCCTGGTCGGCGGAGAAGGTCGTCGTGTAGGCCTTTGCACCGCCTTTCCCGCTGATTGCATGCGGTTTGTCTACCACATGACCGTCTTTGGAAACCGCTTCGCCGAAATACCCGCTCTCAACTTTCCAATAGACGCCGGAAGCATTCGACGAAGTGATGTCCGCATGCTGCGTATGCTTATTCCCCGAAAGGTAAAGATAGGGATACTCATACCGGATATAGGAAGAACCGGATTTGTACACGCCGTCCGCCTCGATGAAGAAATGACGGTCGACGGAGGCCGGACCCGGCTTGTAGTAATTCCCGACCATGTTGAAATAGCCGTTGTTCCCCCCATAGCAGCCGCTGCCGGAGCCCCAGTTGTAAATCACGTTGTTGCGATGGTCGACATGGCCGCGCATGGCCGGAGATGCAGGATCTTCGTACACATTCGGATGGTCGAAACGCGGCGTCCGGTTGTTGTGGTGGGCCAACAGGTTGTGGTGGAATGACGCGTTCTTGCCGCCCCAGATTCCCCCATAACCATGGCTGCCCTTCCCGTGCACGGAATTGGTCAGGCTCTCGGAAAGGATGCACCATTGCATCGTAAAGTTCTCATTCCCATAGAACGAAGCGCACTCGTCGGTCGACCAGCTCATCGAGCAGTGGTCCAGGATGATGTTGCGGTTGCGACGTCCCCAGATGGCATCGTCTTCCGTTTTCTTTTCGTCGCCCATGCGGAAACGGATGAAACGGATGATGACATCTCCATCCTTGCCGCTGGCCGCCTTGTCGTCCCCGGTATTGATCCGCGTAGCGAAGTTTTTGATACAGATTCCGTCACCGGGCGCCGTCTGGCCGGCGATCGTCACCTGTCCGTTTTTGATATCCAGGGTGGAATTCAGTTCAATGATTCCGGCCACGTCAAAGACGATGGTCCGTTTCCCGCTCTTCCCCAGCGCCCAGCGGAGGGAGTTTTCGCCGGAATCGTTCAGGTTCTTGACATGATACACATCGCCGCCGCGGCCGCCGGCGCAATACATGCCGCCGCCTTCCGCACCCGGGAACGCCCGGGCCACGCCATCCTCTTCCCATGCAGGGATCTTGAATTCCTCATACTGATCGGTTCCGGGCTGGGGATCCACCGGGTCGGGATCCGGCTCGGGAGTCACCGCCGTTTTCGTGGAAGCATCCAGATACGCCGTAAACGCAGACTGAAGGCCGCCCTTGAGTGCGCTGACAGCGAAACGATAGGCCGTTCCGGCCGTCAGACCGGATATGACAGCATTGCGGCTGGAGGATGTCCCCTCTTTCACCGTCGATGCCCCCTGGACCAATTTCCAGGCATAACTGTCCGCCCCGGAAACCGCATCCCACTGGAACGCCAGGGTGGTTTCCGTCGCATCATGCAGGGTCAGGCCCGACGGGACTGCAGGTGCCGATTCGGATTCCGGCTTGTCGTCCGGGCCGCAGGAGTGCAACGCGGCCATCATGGCGAAAATCGCCACTACATATCTGATTGTCAATTTATTTCTCATAATCTTCCTCCATTTCCAATGCGGCCCAGATCAGCGGACCGATTCCTTTGGGGTCATTGCTGCGGATGCGTTCCCCGACATAATAAGCATAGTCGCCGCGGCGGTTGTCCTTTCCTCCCAGTCCGGCCACTTCGCAACACCGTTCCAGACTGACAGTCCCCTCCGCATCCCGGACGACAAATTCCTTCAGGAGTTTCCGATAGGACTCCTCCGCCCACGGGCGCAAGCTTGCCGGCAGCAGGCCCAGCCGCGTCCCTTTGAGGGCCGCATAGACAAACATGCAGGAACACGTCGCCTCGACATAATTGCCTGCTGCGCCGGGCCGGTCCAGAACCTGATACCACATGCCCGTTGCCGGATCGGCATACTCCGGGAGCACTTCGTAAATTCCGCCGAGCACGGAAAGCAGGGAATCGCGGCCGGCAGTCCCCTCCGGAATCCAGGGCAGGACGTCCACCAGAGCCATGCAATACCATCCGAGCGCCCGTCCCCAGGCATGGGCCGACTGGCCTGTTGCCGGATCGCACCAGAACATGCTCCGGGACGCATCCCAGGCATGGCGGTACAGGCGGGTCTGCGGATCGAAGGTATGCTCCGCCACGATGAGGAAATGCCTGACAATATCCTGGAAACAGCTGTCTTTCAGCTCTTCACGCTCATAGCGGGCCGTATATTCCGCATAAAAAGGCTGCGCCATGTACAGGCCGTCCAGCCACATCTGGTCCGGATACACTTTTTTGTGCCAGAAACCACCTTCCGGGGTGCGCGGCTGCAGGGAAAGCTGGCGGCGCAGGGTATCCATCGCCCGACGGTATTTTTCCTTGCCGGTCATGTCGTACAGCTGGAACAACGTCCGCCCCGGACAGACATGGTCCGTCGAGAAGTTGGACAGTTTGTACGTCCGGACCGCACCCGTCGTGTCGATCATCCGGTCGTACCAGTTTTCGACGTATGCCGAGACGGAATCCATCCCGTAGCGCTGCGCCACGTCCAGGAAGGCCTTCAGTTCCAACCCGGTCGTATAGTTCCATTTCAGGCGCCCCTTCAAGCCGTCCAGGTCGGCGGCATCGGGGTTCCGGAGGATTTCGCTGCGCACGACGCTGACAGACAGCGGCTCCTGCCCGTTTTTGCATCCGGACAAGAGCAACACGGCCGCAGCCAGGACCGATATGTACGTTCTCCCGCTCATCATTTATTCTCGAACGGATTCCAGGGAGCTTTATCTCCTTTCTGGAACATCACATTTTCAAAAGTATATGCTTTTGCCTGCCTGTCAGACAGCTGGTAGGACCATTTCACCCGCTCTTTCTTTCCGGCGGCACCAGGGCCTGAATTCTTGTATTCCGCATAATAGGAATTCTTCTTCGTGTCGGGCTTCCCTTCTTTCTCCCAGTCATGCCAGCCTTCGGGCAGGATATGCGGGCCCAATTCACATTCCAGGAATACGGTTTTGGCATAAGCTCCCCAGGGACGGCCGAGATAGCACTTTGTCACATCCGGATCCGCCGTCAGCTTGCAGGCATGGAAAACATAGCCCCACTGCTGCCCTTCAAAAGTCGAAGCCGCTGTCACATAGCTGTTTTTCTTGCTGTGGATGTGACAACGTTCAAACCACGCGATGCTGGGACCGAAGATGAAATCGGTGGTTCCTTCTATATAGCAGTCCAGGAAATAATTGCGTTTCACGCCGCCGAACTCTCCGTACCGGCCGAACGTATAGACCGTATCCTGGTTGCCGACCAGGCGGCAGCGGTGGAAGAAGAGGAAATCCCCGTCCGTGAACAGGGCGACGGCCTGGGCGATATCCTTCCCGTCCCCGGCGCTGTTCTCAACGGTCATATCCTCGAGCGTGACATAACTGGCATGGATGTACATTGTCGCGCTGCCGGAGGTCCCCACCGTAAACGCGCGGTCCGGCCAATACTGCCGCGCATATTTGTCATAGGTCAGAATGGTTTCATCCGCGCCCTGACCGACGATACGGAGCCGGCACTTGTTGTGCGGAATGGTCACCATCTCCTTGTATATTCCTTTGTGCACCAGGATTGTAGTAACTTCATCGTGGCAGTAATCCGGCGCCGCGTCGATGGCCTCCTGGATCGTGAAATAATCCCCGAATCCGTGCTGGTCCACGACGATGTCATAATGCACCAGGTGGGCGGCAATTTCCGGCAACTGCGCGCGGACAGCACTGCAAACGATATCCGCCACTTTACGCGCCCCGCGGGCAACGGTGTGGGTATTGTCCTGCTTTCCGTCCGGACAGGCAGGGTATTTCCCGGGCTCGATCCACATGAAATACGGACGCGAAGCCTCGTCCCCCAACGACTCGATCCAATCCAGCGTCAGGGTCGTAATATCCAGCAGCGGAACACCTTCCTGCTGCGCCACCTGCTTCATGGCCGCGGGATAATCCCCATGGCATTCCCGGTCCAGCCGGCCGCCTTTGAACCAGCGCCGGGCGACCGGAGTCAGCAATACGGGATGGGCACCGGCAGCTTTTGCCGTCTGCACAAAGAGCCGGAGATTGTCCTGATAGGCGCCCCAGGGAGCCGCATACCGGGCCGGGTCCGACTCTTTGGAATCATTGTGTCCGAACTGGATAAAGACATAGTCTCCTGCCTTCATTCCGGACTTCACCTTGTCCCACAGTCCCAAATCAATGAAACTCTTCGTACTGCGCCCGTTCTGGGCATAATTGACCACCTGGATGCTGCCGTCCAGGCAATTCGGGAACATCATGCCCCAGCCCCGTTCCGGATTCCCGCCAGCGAGATTCTTGTCCGCCATGGTTGAATCCCCCATCAAATGAATGGTGAACGAACTGGAAACCAAAACAATGGGAAGCAGGAAAACTGCCAGGAAGATTCTTTTCATCGGATTCCCTCCTCATCGATATTCTTACTGCGGGCCACTTTGACGGGAGCCTGCCCGTCGGGAAGGTTCAGGGACACATTGCGGAACGATACGCCGTCAGCATAGCTGATGTCCACTCCCCGCTGTGCGGAAAACAGGCAATCGGAGAAATCGAGCCCGCGGACGGGCATTTCCGGAAGCCCGTTGATGTAAACCGCCGTGGCGGCACCGTCGCAGACGATGTCTTTGAAATGCATGTCCCGGAATTCCGGAGTCGTCTCGTCGACCGGACGGAGATCCTCTCCGCCGTCCCCTTCCTTCAGGGCCGTCGCGCTCACGCCGGCATAATACAGATTGAAAATCACCCCGTAGGTAATGATATCCTTCATGAACACCCGCTCTGCCCAGATGTTCCGGACCAGCCCTCCGCGCCCGCGCGTACTTTTAAAACGCAGTCCGACATCCGTCCCGATGAAACGGCAGTCGCGGACCAGGATGTTTTCCACGCCTCCGCTCATTTCACTGCCGACCACGACGCCGCCATGCCCGTGGTACACCGTACATCCGCTGATAATCAGGTTGCGGCAGGGAACCCCGTGCCGGCGTCCATCTTCATCCTTGCCCGACTTCAGGCAGATGGCATCGTCCCCGACATCGAAAGAAGAGCCGGTTACGATCACATTCTCGCAGGCATCGATATCGATGCCGTCGCCATTGGCGGAATGATACGGGTTACGCACCACGATATCTTTAACTATCACGTTCTTACAATAGAGCGGATGGATGTTCCAGCAAGGGGAATTCTGGAAGGTGCACCCTTCGAGCAAAACCTGTTCGCACTCCCGCAGGGAAACCAGGACAGGGCGGAGGAAAGTCTTGATTTCATTCTCATCCAGATCGGCAGCCGGAAGATTCAAAGAACCGGCCGTCTTCCGCGCCTTCATATAGCCCTCGTCGGGATACCATACGTCCCCGTCTTCGCTGAGAATCCCGCCCTTTTGCGTGATTGTTTTCCACAGATCGGGCGATACCTTGCGCTTTTTCACTTCCCGCCAGGCGTCCCCGCTCCCGTCGATGATGCCGGAGCCGGTGATGGAGATGTTCTTCTGGCCTGTCGCATTGATCGGCGACAGACACCTGCGGACATCCAGTCCTTCGAAATTGGTATCGATGATGGGATACAAATCCTGATCCGGGTCAAAAACGAGAATAGAGCCGGCCTCAAGATGCAGGTCAATGTTGCTGAGCAGCGTAATCGGGCCCGTCCGGAAAATGCCGGCAGGAACGACAAGATGACCGCCGCCCCGCTCGGACAAAAACCCGATGGCGTCGGCAAACGCTTGCGTATTCATCGTGCGGCCATCCCCGACCCCGCCGAAATCCAGCAAGGAAACCGAACTGCCCGGAATCGAAGGACGCTCCAGAGACGGCATGTCGAAAGGGAGATCCCGATACAACGCATCGAATTCGCCGGAGGTCTTACAGGATACCATGCAGGCAACCGCAAGAAGGATTATCAGTCGAAAGTGTTTATACATTCGTGGTTAAAATGTTTTTACAACTTGCAAAGTTATCATTTTTTTTAAATTCCGTGCACGGTAACGGAAATAAAAATTAAATATTATCTTTGCAGCCGTTAGCAAACACCAACATGCCATCTTCTGACAAGATAACAATCATGGACATTGCCCGTCTGACCGGCCTCTCCAAAGGGACCGTCGACCGGGTGCTGCACAATCGCGGGGAGGTCTCCCCCAAGAGCCGGGAAAAAATCCTGAAGGTCATCCACGACCTGGGATACAAGCCCAACGTCTACGCTTCCCTTCTGGCTTCCGCCAGGCAATATATCATCGCCGTCCTGATTCCGTCACAGGCGGAAGGCTCCTTCTGGGGGTTGATGGCGGGCGGTATCCAGCGCGCACGCGAACACGTTGCCCCGCTGGGGGTACGGGTAGAAACCGTTGAATATGACCAGTATGACGCCGCATCCTTCAACGCTGCCTGCGAACAGCTGATGGAACTGGATCCTGCCGGTGTCGTGGTCGTCCCGTTATTCTCAGACTCGACGAAATCCCTGACCGCCCGACTGCGTGAAAAGGGAATCCCCTATGTCTTCATCGATTCCAAACTTGAAGATCCGGGATATCTCGCCTATTTCGGGATGCCCATGAACAAAAGCGGCTACTTATGCGCCGACCTGCTGACAAGCGGCAGGCCGGTCAAAGAGATTGCCGCTGTCCGCATTATCCGGGACAAGGACAAT
>CADBPH010000242.1 GCA_902796455.1 uncultured Bacteroidia bacterium | reverse complement strand
GCAGCCCTGCTGGGCTGCCTGTCGATGTCCGCCCAGCAATTCGCCCTCATTGAGGGCCCGAAAGAACCCGGAGAGGTCCGCGTCCTGTGCATCGGCAATTCCTTTACGTATGTCTGCCACGCAGACTCCATGCTCACAGAGATTGCCGCGAGCCAGGGAATGCGGGTCCGGATCGGCAAATACCTGCACGGCGGCCGGACGTTCGGACAGCATCTGGAAATCGCCCGTTCCCGCCAGGCTGTCGAAGCCGGCGGCTACGACTACGCCTTCCTGCAGGACCAGAGCAGCACGCCGGCCAAATACGCCCTGACCGGCGACCGGACAATTCTGGATAATTTCATTACCCTGAAGGACAATGTCTTGAAAGCATCTCCCGGATGCACGGTCTTCCTGGAAAGGACTTGGACTTATCCCAACCTGCGCTCGGGCAATGCGGAGGTTTTCGGCAGCGCGGATTCCCTGGATGCCTGCCTGCGCCGCGGCTGCCGGATGATGGCAAAAGAGGCGGGAACAAGCGTTTCTCCGATCGGCGACGCTTTCGTCCTGGCCGGCAAGAAATATCCGGACATCCGGCTGCTGGCCAAAGACAACCACCACCAGAACCTGGCCGGCTCTTACCTGAAAGCCTGTGTCAATTATCTGCTGATCAGCAAGAAACCCTTCCGCGGGGAGCCTGCCACCTGCGGCGTTGACCCGGAGCAGGCCGCGCGGTTGCGCAGCATCGCCGAAGAAGTGGTCCTGATGGCCAGTTCCCTGCCTGCCCGGGGCCAGGTTACGGTGTATCCAGAGATTGAGACCGGCCCCATCAAAATGATGAATGCCGCCAACAACTATACCTCGAGCGACATCCTGACCCAGTCCCTGGAGGTCCCCTACATGCGGACGCACGACTGCGAGGTCGTGGACATCCAGTCCGTCTTCCCGGATTTTACCAAGGACCCTGACGATCCGGCGAGTTACCAGTTCCATCATGCGGACCTGTATATGAAGTCCCTCGTCGCTTGCAACAGCAAACCCTATTTCCGGCTCGGTCAAAGCGCCGAAAGCGGCAGCAACCGGCTTGGTCCGGTTCCGCCGCCGGACTTCAAGAAATGGGCCGTCATCTGTGAGCACGTCATCCGCCATTATAACGAAGGATGGGCGGACGGATTTCACATGGGCATCGAATACTGGGAAATATGGAATGAACCCAACATGGACAGCCGGAAATACGGCAAGGAAGGAAAATGGAAGGACCCGTCCTTCTGGGGCGGTACGGACGAAGACTATTTCCGGTTGTACACCACGACGGCCAAGTACCTGAAAAAGAAATTCCCCCGGATCAAGGTCGGTGGTCCCGCCTTCGCCGGAAGCTATGACCAGGCATGGATCGATGACTTCCTGCAATATGTCATCAAGGAAAAAGCCCCGCTGGATTTCTTTACCTACCACAAATACGCGTCCCATCCCGAGACGCTGGTCCAGCTGACGCGGGATATGCGGGAACACCTGAAAAAGAACGGGTTCAACAATATCGACATCCACCTGGGCGAATGGAATTACGTCAAAGACTGGAGTTCCGACGGACAGGAGTATTCCGCAAGGATCCGGCATGAAATCAAGGGGGCAGCCTTTGTCGCGGCGACCATGTCCGCCCTCCAGCTGGAGGACGTCCAGATGCTGAACTATTACGATCTTCGGTCGACGACTTCCTATAACGGCGCATTCGGACGGTCAGGGCAGCGGCCTGAGCCGCGGTCGCCGTACTATGCCCTGCTGTCCTGGGCGAAACTGGCCCGGCTGGGAACCAGCGTGAAAGTCGACCTGGGCAAGCATACGGATATTTTCGTGACGGCGGCCAAGTCGAAGGAAGGCAAACTGGGCATCCTGGTGACCCGGTACAACGACGATGAAACCCGTTTCGAGCGGGAACGCGTCGAAGTCAGCGTCCCCGGGTATGACCTCACCAAGGCGACCTGCCACATGACCAGCGACAATTTCCTCTTCACGGAGTTCCCGCTGACGGTCAAGGACGGCAAAATCGTGTTCTATCTCAAGACAAATTGCTTCGCCTTCGTCGAAGTGGCGCCTTGAACGAACGCAACATTATGATAATCAGATAGAAATATGGATAACTTCTCTATTGGAATGACGGTCAGGGAGGCACTTTCGGAGCGCCACTCCGTCCGCCGTTATGCCGATACGCCCCTCCCGGAAGAAACGGTCATGGACCTGTTGTGGGCAGCCAACGGAATCAGCCGGGAAAACGGGCGGCGCACCGCTCCCTCGGCCGTCAATGCCCAGGACATCCTCCTGTATGTCTGCCGGGAGGACGGCGTATACAGATACGACCCCGTGGCCGCCTCGCTGGAACTCGTCACCCGGACAGACATCCGGCCGATGATGGAAGCCCATAACCACTTCATCTACACGGTTCCGCTGACCATCCTGCTTGTCTCGGACCAGACACGGTTCGAACCCCGCCCGAACAACCGGAACCGGGATTTCGCGTTCATGGATGCCGGTATGGTTTCGGAGAATATCTCCCTGTACTGCACGTCCCTCGGACTGGGAACCGTCTGCTGTGCGCCTCCCATGGACCTGGATGCGATACGGGCCGCGCTCGGCCTGACCGGACAGCAGATTCCGGTCCTCTACCATCCGGTCGGCTACCCGGCTGAATAAGGCTTATCTTTGCGGCTGATAGGCCAGGTCCGGATAGACCCGGTACAGCACGGCGGCCGATTCGTAGAAGTTGACGTAATACTCTCCGGCAGCATAGAACATGCTCTCGGATTCCGTGTTCTTGGGAATCTTCAGGTTGCCCACATAATTCCCTTCCCAATCGTAGGTGACCAGCAGGTTCACCTTCTCGGGGGAATTGCTGCCCGGGCTCATCGGAAAGTAGACGTAAGAATCGTCGCTCCCCATGCCCTGGGCG
>CADBPH010000241.1 GCA_902796455.1 uncultured Bacteroidia bacterium | reverse complement strand
TTCCCGGTCTCCAGGAGCATATTGCGGTATTCCATCAGATAAAGGTTCGCCGTAGCCGTCAGCGTCCGGGAAACAAACCGGTACCCCCCTTCCACATCGACCATCCGCTCCGGACGGAGCGTTACGGCCGCATCCGCGTCACCCAGTTCGCGCAACTGGTTAGCAGACTTGATGTTTTCCTTCAAGTCAGAACGCCCGGGTTCCCGGTTTCCAAGGGCAATGGAGACATAGGCACGCTGCCCGGGCGCAAAATCCCAGGTCAAGCCTGCGCGGGGATTGAAGAAATGCCAGCGCGCCCGGTAGTCCACGGGCTCGAACCCGTCATCCTTTCCGTCCATGTCCAAAAACACGCCCCGGTACTGGAGATCCGCGTACGCAGTCATCCCCTCCCGGACACGGTACTCCGCGCGGGCGAAAACATTCGCCTCCCGCTTGAATCCGTCATTGCGATACCACTCCGTATCCGAATAATCATAATCATCCCCCAGGACATTGCTCCAGAGCACATTGCCGAAATGACCGCCCCAATATCCGGACAGATTCACCCCGCCGGTCACATCCAGTTCCGCGGTCCTGTACCGCAGGTCGGAATTCAGAACGAAATAGCTGTTGTCCATGGACTTGTGGATGATGAAATCCCCGCTCTTCGCCTTCTCGGACGACAAGCCGTAGGCAGAGAATTTTTTCCCGGACTTGTACTGCTCATAATACCCGTCCCCCTTCGTAAAATTCGCCGTCGTGGACCAGGTCAGTTCCGTCGAGAGCCGCTGCGTATAGTTCAGCTGCAGGTGATGCTGCGTATAATTGTCTGTTTCATTGTCATAGTAATGGGTGTTCCCATACGCATCCTTGTATTTACCGGCGGGATTGTAGCGGTAATCCCCTGCCTGGTACCGGGCCATGTCCAGCCCCTCCCAGGTAATCCCCGTGTGCTGGTCGCCCATCAGCCAGGTCAGCCGCAGGGATCGGTCTCCCTTCATGTATCCCAATACGGCAAAGGCCGACTGGACCCGCGCCTTGGCGTTGCGGATATAGCCGTCCGTGTAATCCCGGGAATAGGCGGCGCTGGCATACAGGCCGGAAGGCAGCATGCCGGTTCCGGCCGATACGGTCGTCATCATGGTTCCGAAAGACCCCCGCGCCACATCCATCGAGGCGAAGGGACGGTCGCCGACAAAGGCCGTACTCATGTTGATGCTGGCCCCGAATGCGCCCGCCCCGTTGGCTGTCGTTCCGAGACCGCGCTGCAGCTGGACCGACTGGATGATGGAAGAAAGTGCTGGGATGTTCACCCAGAATACCTCCTGGGATTCGGCATCGTTCAATGTGATGCCGTTGAGTGTCACATTGATCTGGGAACCCTTCGCGCCACGGACCGTCATTTTAGAATAACCCAGCCCGGTTCCGCCCTCGTTGGTCGTCACGACAGAGGGCTGGTTTTCCAGCAGCATCGGGAGAGAACGGGAAGGATTGACCCGTTCCAATTCTTCCTTCCCGATCATGGTATAAGTCACCGGCGTGGACTTGCCAGCCCGGGAAGCAGAAACAACGGCGCTGTCCAGCCGTTCAATTTTTTCCTGGGCATTCAGCGGCCCAGAAACCGCGGCGGACATAGCCGCCAGCGTACAAAAAGCAAAAAAATACCGCATAACAAAAATGTGTTCATGCGGAGATGCGCCCTGATGGCGCACTGAGCAAAGTCTTCCCTTCGGCGGTATGGGCCGCATCAGGTTCATTGGGACTCTCTCAACCGGAGCGGACCGCCTGGTCCATCCGATACCCCCGCTTTGATATGAATAATGTAATGTGTTCTTTACCGTTCTTTCAATTTCACCTCGTACAAGCGTTTCCAGTTTTTCCCCGTCAGGAAAATGCGTCCCGTCGCCGGATCCATCGCAATCCCGTTGAGGACATCCGTTCGGGCGTCCCGCAGGGATTTCGGCAGAAGCCCGGTGCAGTCGACCGTCGCCTCGACCTTTCCGTCGGAAGGGTTGATGATCAGGATAATGTCGCTCATGTAGACATTGGCCCAGATCTTCCCGTCGATGTATTCCAGTTCATTCAGGTAGGTCATCGCCCGGCCGTCGAGACGGACCGTCACGCTGCGCTGCACACGGAACTGCTTGTCCATGAAATACAAGCGCGCCGTGCCGTCGCTGGCAATCAACTGTTTCCCGTCAGTGGTCAGCCCCCATCCTTCCCGGGGATAGGAGTAGGAGGACTTATAGTCCAGCGTCGCCGCGTCATAGACAAAAGCCATCTTGCTCTCCCAGGTCAGGATGAACAATTCCCCGTCCAGCATGACCGATCCTTCTACGAAATACTTTTTGGAGAAATCCAGTTTCCGCAGGGCTTTGCCTGTCGCCAGGTCAACCTGCCGGAAGGTGGATTCCCCGTACTGGCCCGTGCTTTCATAAAAATTTCCCCCATGGAAGAAAAGTCCCTGGGTATAAGCATTTTCGTCGTGCGGATACTCTTTGACCACCTCAATCTTGTAGTGCTTTACTTTCGCACCGCAGGAAACGGCGGCAGGAAGCAGCATCAGCAACGCCAGTAAACTGTAAACAATCCGTTTCATTCCATACTCTTGTCCCGGAAAGGTTCCGCTATATCCCCAGGGGAAGCCCCGGAGGGAGCGCTGTTTCCGGCAAATTGGAAAACAAAGTTAGGAATTTTTTTTGTATCCTTGTAAAAGAGTTCCTATTTTTGCAGCCCGGAAAAATAAACAGGAGGGACGAATCTGCCGCGCTGCGGTCCAACGCCCATAAAGCGCTGGATTTCAGTGAGGAAAGTCCGGACAGGACAGGGCACCCTGCTGCGGAAAGCGCAGATGGGAGTGATTTCATCCTGCCGTAACAGAAAACAACCGCCTGCAACCGTCCCTGCCCTCGGGCAGAACGGATACAGGTAAGGGTGAAAATGCGGGGTAAGAGCCCACGGCGTCCGCCAGCGATGGCGGGCGGGTACGGCAGGCAGGGCCTGCAAGACCAAGTATACTGGCAGATGAGGGCTGCCCGCCCGATGCCAGGGGGTAGGTTGCGTAGATAAATGGCAGACCGGTGCCTTCGGGCTCCGGAACAGAAACCGGCTTACGGTTCCTCCTTTCATTCATGCGGATGACAGACGTCTTGGAAAACGGCCTGTCATCCGTTTTTTTTGGTAGAGTACCAGTTTTTATGTAACTTGCGGCACACATTAATAACACCTGAACGCATAACCAAGACGTCCTCCCATGGAAGGAATCAAAGTAATCGAAATCAAGAAAAGTGTTTTCGAGGACAATGAAAAGGATGCGGAAAAGCTCCGCAAAGAACTGAAAACCAAAGGGATTTATCTCCTGAATCTCATGTCGTCGCCCGGCAGCGGCAAGACAACCACCTTGATCCGGACCCTGAACCTGATCAAGGACAAAGTCCGTGTCGCCGTCATGGAGGCCGATATCGACAGCGATGTGGATGCCGTCAAGATCCAGGAGGCAACCGGAATCCCGACCATCCAGCTCCACACGGGCGGCATGTGCCACCTGGATGCGGAGATGACCCGCCAGGGGCTGGATCATGTGGATGCCGGACAGCTCGACCTGGTCATCCTTGAAAATGTCGGCAACCTAGTCTGCCCGGCCGAATTCGACACCGGCAGCTGCCGCAATGCCATGATCCTTTCCGTCCCGGAAGGAGACGACAAACCCCTGAAGTATCCGCTGATGTTTTCCGTCTGTGACATGATCCTGGTCAATAAGACGGACGTCCTGCCCTATTTCGATTTTGACCTGGAAAAATGCACCCGGTATGTCCACATGCGCAATCCGCACGCCCGGGTCCTTCCGATCTGCGCCAAGACGGGGGAAGGGGTGGATGTTTTCGCCCAGTGGCTGCTGCAGGAAGTCTGCGCCTGGAAACAATAAAAAGAATCCTATATGCCTGAAATGTCAAGCAAATTTGTCCCCAAACACAAAGGGGACAAGAATCCGAACAAAAAACTGCTGCAATTTGTCCGAAAAGTCACGGACCGTGTCCCGGGGAAAATCAAGATGACCACGGACGCCCCGGAATACTGGGGACTGGCCTGCATTTTCGAGGACGAGATGGATGCCGCCACACGGGAAGCATCCCTGGACCTGCTGCTGGACGTCGTCTCAGACAAGTTCCTGAAAGTCAGGGAGCGCCGTCCTTATCCGCTGCTGGTCCAGTGGAACCGGGAGAAACACTATGTTCCGACCGATGCGGAATTCGACGCCCTGCTGGACAAACTCGCCTACTTCGGACTCCTGGAATATGACTACGGGGACAAATACACGGCTGAAGGTCCCATTCCCGGCACGACCTACAACCGGGAGGACCGCGTTTACTGGGTCCCGCTTTTCGTTCCCGGATCGGCGGAGTATACCAATATGAATACCGACCTGATGGACCGGCACCCGGAACTGGCCATGTTCTTCGAGCGGATGACGTTCCTTCCGCTGGAGAAAGTGACGCCGATGGTTCCCATGGGCGGTGCAGGCATCGGCATGCACGTCATCCCGGTGGAAAAAGCGATTTCCATGGAGAACCAATCCATTGACATAGAGCATATTTCCTATTGGCTCAAGCGGTATGAAGGCCACATCGCCGCCGGAATCTGCTCCTGCCGGTACGGCCGGAAAAAGCTGGATGAAGGCTGCGCGGACGACTACCACGACTGGTGCATCGGCGTGGGCGACATGGCCGATTACCTCCAGGAAACCGGGCGCGGACGGGCCGTGACTTTCGAAGAAGCCATGGAGATCCTGCACCGGGCCGAGGACAACGGTTATGTACACCAGGTCACCAATATTGACGGAGAGGGGAAAATCTTTGCCATCTGTAATTGCAACGTCAAGATATGCAATGCCTTGCGGACTTCCCAGCTCTTCAACACTCCCAACTTGTCCCGCAGTGCTTATGTCGCGGAGGTCAACCCGGCCAACTGCGTCGCCTGCGGACGGTGCGTGGAATACTGCCCCGCCGGCGCTGTCAAGCTGGGACAGAAACTGTGTACGACCCACGGTTCCATCACCTATCCGCGCCAGGAACTCCCGGATGCAACGGCTTGGGGGCCCCATAAATGGACGGAAGATTACCGGGACAAAAACCGGATCAACTGCTATCCCACAGGAACTTCTCCCTGCAAGACCGCATGTCCCGCCCACATCGCCGTACAGGGCTATTTGAAAAAAGCCGCTGAAGGGAAATATAAGGAAGCCCTCGAGTTGATCAAGCGGGAGAATCCCTTCCCCGCCGTTTGCGGACGCGTCTGCAACCGGCGCTGCGAAGATGCCTGCACCCGGGGGACCCTGGACCAGCCGGTCGCCATTGACGCCGTCAAGAAATTCATCGCCGAGCAGGACCTCCATGCCGAGACCCGTTTCGTTCCGGAAGTGGTCGTCGCCTCCAACCGCGGCCGCTGGCAGGAGAAGATCGCCATCATCGGCGGCGGCCCGGCCGGCCTGAGCTGCGCCTACTACCTGGCCACGATGGGCTACTTCCCTACTGTTTTCGAAAAGAATGCGGAACCCGGCGGCATGCTCCGCTATGGCATCCCTTCCTATAAATTGGAGAAAGATGTCATTGCAGCCGAAATTGACATCATGCGCGAAATCGGCGTAGAGATCCGCACCGGCGTGGAGGTCGGCAAAGACATTACGATCCAGGAACTTCGCGACCAGGGATACAAAGGCTTTTATGTTGCCATCGGCTGCCAGGGCGGACGGCTTCCGGGAATCCCGGGCGAATCGCTCCCCGGCACGACGACGGCCATCGATTTCCTCCGGGAGGCCAATACCGGCAAGGTCAAGCTGTCCGGCAAAGTCGTCGTTGTCGGCGGCGGCAATGTCGCCATCGATGCCGCACGGGTCGCCATGCGGAGCGGCGCCGCTTCCGTCACGATGCTCTCCCTGGAGACAGAGGACATCATGCCCGCCTCGCCGCAGGAACGCGCGGAAGCCCGCGAAGACGGTGTGGTCCTGAACCCGGGCTGGGGGCCGAAAGAGGTTCTCGGCACAGACAAAGTCACCGGCATCGTCTTCAAGAAATGCACGTCCGTGTTTGACGGGAATCATCGTTTCTCTCCGCAATACG
>CADBPH010000240.1 GCA_902796455.1 uncultured Bacteroidia bacterium | reverse complement strand
TTTACGGTCCAGCAGGTGACGCCGGTCAAATTGCTCGTCGGCGTATCCGAAAGCGAATATACGAAGGTCAAGAAGGGGGACGACGTCACGCTGACGGTCGACGCCCTGCCCGGCCGGACGTTCAACGGCCGGGTCAACCGGCTCTATCCGACGATCAATCCGTCGACGCATACCTTCCAGGCTGAAGTCCTGGTTACCAATTCGGACCGCGTCCTTCGCCCGGGCATGTACGCCCGTGTGACGATTACGTACGGGACCAACCACAGCATCGTGGTTCCCGACCGTGCGGTGGTCAAGCAGGAAGGGTCCGGCCAGAAATATGTCTATGTCTACAATGAAGACGGAACGGTCAGTTTCGTTCCGGTCGAGGTAGGGCGCCATATCGGGGCGGAATATGAGATTCTCAGCGGTTTGACCGAGGGGCAGCTGTATGTCTCCAAGGGGCAGACAGGCCTGAAAGACGGGTCTAAAGTGAAGGTGGTCAATCAATAAGGAGGACGCCCCATGAGCATTTACCGTTCTGCTGTCAACAAGCCGGTCACCACGTTCCTGATCTTCCTTGCTTTCGCCATCCTGGGCGTTTTCTCGCTGACCCGGCTGCCGATCGACTTCTTCCCGGATGTCGAATCGAACGTCATCATGGTCATCTCCTCCTATCCGGGGGCGAGCGCCGAGGATGTGGAAAACAACCTGACCAAGCTGTTGGAAAACGCCCTCAACGGTGTCAGCGACCTCAAGGACTTGAGTTCGCAATCGCGGGAGAACATTTGTATCCTGACGCTGGAATTCAAATACGGCATCGATATCGACGAGGCAACCAATGATGTCCGGGACAAGTTGGACATGGTCAATTCGACCCTGCCCGACGGGTCGACGACACCGATTATCTTCAAGTTCAGCGCGGATGACATGCCGATCATGATCATGTCGGCGACGGCCGACCAGAGTGTATCCGCCCTGGACAAGATTTTGGATGACAAGGTCGCGACACCGCTGGCCCGGGTTTCCGGCGTCGGTACGGTTTCCGTGGCCGGTGCCCCGAAGCGCGAGATCCAGGTCTATTGCGATCCGACGAAGTTGGAGGCTTATGGCTTGAGCATCAATACGCTGGTTGGCGTGATTGCGGCGGAGAACCGCAACCTCCCGAGCGGAAGCGTGGATATCGGATCCGATACCTATTCCCTCCGGGTCAAGAAAGAATTCAAGGACCCGTCCGAGTTGCTCGACCTGGTGGTCGGGTATGCTCCCACCGGCGGTGCCGTCTATCTGCGCGATGTCGCCCGGGTCCGGGACGGCCTGGAAGAAAAGTCCCAGGAATCGTTCACCAACGGGGTGCGCGGTGCGCAGATTATCATCCAGAAACAATCCGGGTACAACACGGTCCAGGTAATCCGCGACGTCAAGAAGGCCATGAAAAGTATCGAGAAGAATCTGCCTTCCGATATCCACTTCCTGACCGTCATGGATTCCTCGGAGAATATCATCAACACGATCAACTCCCTGAAGGAGACGATCCTGATTACGTTCCTCGTGGTCATGCTGATCGTTTATCTCTTCCTGGGCAGATGGCGTGGAACGCTCATCGTCGTGCTGAGTATCCCGATTGCCTTGCTGGCTTCGCTGATGTACCTGTTCGCGACGGGCAATTCGCTGAATATCATTTCGATGTCCGCATTGTCCATTGCCATCGGTATGGTTGTGGACGATGCCATCGTGGTCTTGGAGAACGTGACGACGCACCTCGAACGCGGCGAGAAGCCGCGGGAGGCTGCCGTACACGGAACCGCCGAAGTGGGTATTTCCGTCATTGCCTCAACCCTGACGATGCTGTGCGTCTTCCTGCCCCTGACCATGATTTCCGGTATGGCCGGTATCATGTTCAAGCAGTTGGGCTGGATTGTCTCCATCATCATGATCGTCTCTACGACGGCGGCCCTGACCTTGGTTCCGATGATGTGTTCGGTCCTGCTGACCAACGAGAACAAGAGCGGCAGGCTATACCACTTCTTCTTCGACCCTGTCAACCGTTTCCTGGATGCCATTTCCCGGGGATATTCCCGGCTGATTGCCTGGTGCATGGCGCATAAGCTGGTGGTGCTCGCCGGTGCGGTCGCCGTATTCCTGGTGGTGCTCGGAATCTACCTGCCCGGCATGAAGACGGAGTTCTTCCCGCGGGCGGACCAGGGCCGTATCACGGCGACCATCGAATTGCCGATTGGTACCGGACAGGATGTAACCCGGGATGTCGCGGCGCGTATCTATGAGAAAGTCCTGGCGGATGTGCCGGAAATCAAGGTGTTCAGCTACCGTTTCGGACAGGCCGATTCGGACAATGCGTTCGCGAGCATGCAGAACAATGGCGATTACCTGATTTCACTGAATATCAATATCGGCAGCCGGGAAGACCGGAAACGGGGCATTGCCGAGATTTCCGACATCATCCGGGCCGACCTGAACGGCTTCCCCGAACTGAGCCGTTATACCGTGTCGGAAGGCGGCGGCATGGGCGGAGCGGCTTCTGTCGCACTGGAAATCTATGGCTATGATTTCGAGACGACGGAGCAGATTGCCCGGGAGGTCCGTCAGCAGATGATGGCGGACGGCTCCTTCACGCAGGTGGTCCTTAGTCGTGATCAGTATACTCCTGAGTATCAGGTGGATTTCGATCGAAGGAAACTGGCGCAGGCCGGGCTGACTTCTACGACGGCCGCTTCCGCGCTGAGTGCTGCGATGAGCGGTACGGTCGGGTCTTTCTTCCGGGAGGAAGGAGAGGAGTACAATATCCGCGTACGGTATGCCCCGGAGTTCCGGCGTAGCATAGAGGATATTGAGAATATATTGATTTATAACGCGATGGGCGTCGGCGTGAAGATCAAAGACCTCGGAACTGTCGTGGAGGGGAAGGTGCCGCCGACCATCCAGCGCAAGAATCGGGAGCGCCTGATTACCCTGACGGGTATTGTCGCCCGCGGACATGCCCTGAGCGATGCGGTCGGAGCGACCCAGCGGATCATGGGGCAGATGCCGCTTCCTTCCAATATTTCCTGGGAGATCGGAGGAGACTACGAGGATCAGCAGGAAATGTTCGGGGACCTGATTCTG
>CADBPH010000239.1 GCA_902796455.1 uncultured Bacteroidia bacterium | reverse complement strand
TCTTTTCAATGATCTCTTCTGTTCCCCGTTTCTCAAACGGGATTGCAAAGGTAAGCATCTTTTTCTTTCCTGCAAACTTTTTTTGAACTTTTTTTAGGGCCATTTTCGGCCGCAGAAAGCCCTAAAACGATGTAACCTCCCATGTTCTTGGGAGGTTACCATTCGTGAAAAAATTTGCGGTCAAATTACATCATTCCGCCGGCAGGCATGGCAGGAGCCGGTTCTTTCTCCGGGATGTCCACAATACCACATTCCGTGGTCAGGAACATGCCGGCGACAGAAGCTGCATTCTCCAGCGCTACGCGGGCAACCTTGGTCGGATCGATGACACCGGCCTCGAACATATTCACGAACTGGTCAGTCCGCGCATTGTAGCCAAAGTCATCCTTCCCTTCCTTGATCTTCTGGATAATGACACTTCCCTCGACACCCGCATTCTCGGCGATCATGCGAAGCGGCTCTTCGATGGCACGGGCGACAATCCGGATACCGGTTGTCTCGTCTTCGTTGTCACCGGTCAGGTCCTTCAGGGCCTCAGCGGCACGGATATAGGCGACACCGCCACCCGGGAGGTATCCTTCCTCCACCGCCGCACGCGTTGCATTGAGTGCATCTTCCACGCGGTCCTTCTTTTCCTTCATCTCCACCTCGGTCGTCGCACCCACATACAGGACAGCGACACCACCGGCCAGTTTGCCCAGGCGCTCCTGGAGCTTCTCACGGTCGTAATCAGACGTGGTCGTCGCAATCTGCTTGCGGATCTGCTCGGTCCGGTCAGCGATCTCCTTCCGGTCGCCGGCACCGCCGACGATGGTCGTATTCTCCTTGGAAATCGTCACTTTCTCCGCCTTACCCAGCATTTCAGGGGTTGCATTCTCCAGCGTGAAACCGCGCTCCTCGGAAACAACCGTCGCACCGGTCAGGATGGCGATATCCTGCAGCATCTCCTTGCGGCGGTCGCCGAAACCAGGAGCCTTGACCGCAGCGATCTTAATCGTGCCGCGCAGTTTATTCACCACCAGCGTCGTCAGCGCCTCACCATCCACATCTTCCGCGATGATCAACAGGGAACGGCCATCACGGGCAATCGGTTCGAGTGTCGGAAGCAGGTCCTTCATCGTAGAGATCTTCTTGTCCGTAATCAAAATCATCGGCTCATCCAAGACGGTTTCCATCTTGTCCGGGTTGGTCATGAAATACGGAGAAATGTAACCGCGGTCGAACTGCATACCTTCCACCACCTTTACCTCGGTATCCGTACCCTTGGCCTCTTCGACAGTGATTACGCCGTCCGTCTTGACCTTGGACATCGCATCCGCGATCAACTTGCCGATATAGGTATCGTTGTTGGCGGAAACCGTAGCCACCTGCTCAATCTTCGAATAATCGCTGCCGACAGCCTGGCTCTGCTCTTTCAGACAGGAGACGACAGCCGCAACAGCCTTGTCGATACCTTTCTTCAGATCCATCGGGTTGGCACCGGCCGTCACGTTCTTCAGACCGACATTGATGATGGCCTGAGCCAGCACCGTAGCGGTGGTCGTACCGTCACCCGCCAGTTCATTGGTCTTGGAGGCAACTTCCTTCACCATCTGGGCGCCCATGTTGGCAAAACGATCTTCCAATTCCACTTCCTTGGCGACCGTTACACCGTCCTTGGTAACCTGAGGAGCACCGAATTTCTTATCAATCACAACATTACGTCCCTTTGGACCCAAAGTGACCTTGACGGCGTCTGCCAATGCGTCAGCTCCTTCTTTCATCTTGGAGCGGACATCCACGTTGAATTTTATCTCTTTAGCCATAATCTAACTCCTTTTAATCATTACAGAATTGCCAAAATGTCCGACTGACGGACGATCAAAAGCTTTTGCTCTCCCACAGTGACCTCTGTACCGGAATATTTTCCATAAAGGACCTCATCTCCGACTTTCACCTCCATCGGTTCGTCTTTCTTACCCGGGCCTGCCGCTACGACAACACCCTGCTGCGGTTTTTCTTTGGCTGTGTCAGGAATATACAGTCCTGAAGCAGTCTTCGTCTCGGCCTCTTTCGGCTCGATGACGACTCTGTCTGCTAATGGTTTGATCATGATACTATAATTTTTTAAATGTATGATAACTTGCTCGGTCGCTTGCGGCGACGGCTTCTGAAGAATCAAAAGGGATGCCATCCCGTCGGACTGTCAAAATGGCAGGAAGGACCTTTTTCCGGTGTTTTTATCCCGAAAACCGGCGGAATCCGGAAAAGAATCCGTATTTTTATCATGGAAAATAAGTTGACAACAAAACATTTATCATGACGAATACAGCAAAGATCCTGACAACCATCGCCTTGGTTGCCGCATCCCTGTCCCTGACGCCCTCGTGCAGCCGTTTCCGGACCTCCGATGCCCCCAGCACGGAATTCGCGACGTTCATCAAGGCCTATACGGGAGGGGTCATCTCGGACAAATCCTCCATCCGCATCCAGTTCACCTCGGAAATCCCGGATGCACAGGAAGGAAATCAAGTCAAAGATGAATTGTTCTCCTTCTCCCCCGCCGTTAAAGGAGACGCCCGGTGGATTGCTTCCGACATGATCGAATTCGTCCCGCAGCAGGGAGCCCTGAAAAGCGGCCAGACCTACCGGGGCTCCATCCGGCTGGACAAACTCATGAAAGTAGGCAACCGCAAGATGAAGCGCTTCCCGTTCTCCTTCATGGTCGCCGTAAAGGAAGCGGACATCGAAGTGGATGAAATTGTCATCCCGGCTTCCGCCCCGTCTACCGCCCTCGTGTCCGGACACATCGCATTGAGCGACGTCCTGGAACTGGAACAAGTCAAGACCATGGTCACTGCAGAATATCCCGGCGACAGTTCCTTCGTGGATGTCATCGCCGGAAGCGACCCGACCCATTTCCGCTTTACTGTCGGCGGTCTGGCGCGTGCCGAAAAGGACAGGACGCTGAAAATTGCGCTGAAGCCCGGGAATACCGGATTCACCTCCCGGCATACAACCCAGGTCGTCATCCCGGAGGAAGGAGCTTTCCGTGTCCTTTCCTCCCGGCTTGTCGAAGGGAAAGACCCCTACATCTGCATCCAATTCACCCAGCCCCTGACCGACGTGGCTGACAACAACGGCCTCATTACGCTGAGCGGCGTCGGACGCCAGTACATCCAGACAGCTGACAACATCGCCCGCATCTATTACGAGGGAAAACAGGAGGGGCCCGTGACCCTGACCGTTTCCGATGCCCTGACGTGTACTTCCGGCAACCGGCTCGGACAGGAGTATAACGCAGAATTCAATACAGACGCGATCAAACCCGCTGTAACCATCCCGCTGCAAGGGAATATCCTGCCCGATTCCAGGCAGTTGATCCTTCCCTTCAAGGCGGTCGGACTGAGCGCCGTCGACCTGCGCGTCATCAAGATCTACGAAAACAACGTCCTGGCTTTCCTTCAGGACAATACCCTGTCTTCCGAATCGAGTCTGCGCCGTTCGGGGCGCCTGGTGTACAAACGCTGCATCCGGCTGGACACCGACCCGTCCAAGGATTTGAGCAAATGGCAGGAATTCTCCGTCGACTTGTCCGGCCTGTTCAAGCAGGAGCCCGGGGCCATCTACCGGATCCGCCTCTCTTTCAAGCAGGATTATTCCCTCTACGGGAGCGACAAGGCTTTCGGGGGCAAGACCGCTTCCGGCAAGATGGTAGACCTTTCTGTCGGCGACATGACAGAGGATGACATCCGGGTCTGGGACTCTCCCTACCCTTATTATTATGATTCCGACTACGACTGGGATTCCTACCGGTGGGAAGACCGGGACAACCCGCTCACCCCTTCCTATTATATGGTATCGGAGCGGTTCCCGGAATGCAATCTCATGACGACCCATCTCGGTATTACGGCCAAGTATGCCGGAGGAGACATGATTTGGCTGTCGGCCAACGACATCCTTACATCCAAGCCTGTCTACGGCGTCGATTTCGAAGTATATAACTACCAGTTGCAAGTCATCGGCACCGGCAAGACCGATTCCGAGGGCTTGGAAGAAATCAAAGTGAGCGGCAAGCCCTTCGCCGTCGTCGCCCGGCGCGCCGGAGCCACCAGCTACCTGAAGGTCACCGACGGGGAAGAAAAATCGCTGAGCCGTTTCGACGTGGGCGGCAAAGCCCTCCAGAAGGGATTGAAGAGCTTTATCTACGGGGAACGCGGGGTATGGCGGCCCGGGGATACGCTCCACGTGACCATGATTGTCTCGAGCAAGGATGAACCGCTGCCCGACAGCCATCCTGCCGTCATGGAACTCTATACCCCGCAGGGGCAATTCTACGGAAAGCAGATTTGCGGCAAAGCCCTCAACGGGTTCTACACCTATCACGTCCCGACCCG
>CADBPH010000238.1 GCA_902796455.1 uncultured Bacteroidia bacterium | reverse complement strand
GAAAGGCTCCGTGACAACTTCCAGGCGAATGCCGCGCTGCTGCAGGTCAGCCATCAGCCACGGGGAATAATACGCTCCCGGCCTGAAAGCAAAGGATTCAGGCAGCGCTCCTTCCTGCAGGCCGACCAGCTGTCCGGCAGGGAAAGGATGAGTCGTGATTTTTTCCATGCCGGCCGCCTCCGGGGCGTCTTGCAGGGCAAAGTCCAGTCCGTAGGCCCGTGCCGGAGACCACGTCGAAATGTCGTAAAAGACACTGTCCGTATATTCCGTGATGTCCTCGAAAATCCCTTTGATCTTGTAATAATGGCGCTGCCGGAAGGGGACATAATAGCGGTCCGTTTCACCGGAGATCCGGTAGACGTCGATATCGTGGAGCTGCAGGTTTTCGACAAAGTGCCAGGCGATGGCCCGGTCGCCGCGGGCGTTGAACACATACCCTTCGGCGGCGTCCTGTGCGGCAGCCTTGGCGGCATCGATATAGAAATCCCGCTGGTATTCAAGCAGTTCTTGTTTATGGGCCAGGGCTCCGTCCACGACCCCCTGCGCCGCATAGGCCTGCCAGCGGATGGTTTCGGCGAGCGTCCAGGTCCGTTCGGCATTGCTCCGGATGTGACCGTTGGAAGCGGTGGCTTCGTGCAGGATGCAGACGGATCCCTGGATGTCACCATAGCAGGCGCCTTTCCCGATGAAGAAATCATCGTAGCCGCTGCGGGTCAGATAGGGGATGCCGAAGGATTGGATGGCTTTTTCCGTGTACCGGGAGATCGCCAGGGTCAGGTCCTGGTTCTTCTGGGGAATATAGGCATAGGTCCGGTTTGCATCGCCGGGGCTGAAATAGAAGAGGTTGCGGGTGCCGCGCTGCTCATGGGCGTCCAGCAGGACATGGGGCATCCAATATTCATACATGCGGACAAAGTTCTGCCCTTCAGGATATTGCGCTGTCAGCCAGTCGCGGTTGCTGTCCATCCAGTAGTGGTTGGAGCGGGCGGAAGGAGCGGCTTCGTGTTCTTCACGCTGCTGCGAGTCCGGGAAATGATGGAGGGAGGAGTTGGCGTTGATCCATTCTGCATACCGGCAGATTCCGTCGGGATTGAAGCCGGGAGTGATGACCAGGACCATGCGCGACAGGGCTTGCCGGGTACGGGCATCGGTGGCGGCCGCATAGTGGTAGGCGAGCAGGATCATCGCCAGGTGGCCGGAAATCTCATTTCCGTGGACGGATCCGCCGAGATTGACGAAAAGGGGCATGTCCCCGAGGTCCGTCCCTGCGCTCCGGGCCGGGTCCAGCATGGCCAGGTGTGCCTGGCGGAGCGCTTCCAGCCGGGCCTGGTTCTGCGGCGCCGTCAGGACGAGCTGGACGAAGGGACGCTGTTCGAAGGTTTTCCCGAAGGTCTTCAGACAGGCGCGGTCGGAAACCTGCGCCAGATATTCCATATAGCGGAGGACGTCGCTCCAGTCCGGGATGCGTTCGTCCAGGTCATAACCCAGGAAATCCGCGGGTGTCCGGATGGACGGGTTGTATTCAACGTCCCCGAAAGGCAGGTAGCCGGAAACGGGCCGGTGGTTCTGCACACCGGTACCGGGCAGGGAGACGGGTTGTCCCATGGCAGTCAGGGGGGCCAGCAGGAGCAAAAGGGCAGCAAACGGTGCTGCGAAAAGGCGGAAAATGGCCATGCAACGCGGATTATAGGGACAAATATATCGAATATTCCTGAGCGGAACAATAGTATACAATAGTTTTTGACGCCGGGCCGTCCGGATATCCTCCTCTTTCATTTTCCCGGGCAGGCGCTTTTTTCTTTGCCGTCGAATCTTTACCTTTGCGTGATCAGAATAAATTTATGAACATGAAAAAGATGTATTTGCTGTTGATGGTGGCCGCCATGATGCTGGTCCCGTCTTTCCATGGTTTTGCACAACTCCGCAACGACGGCGGGCTGACATATGAAAAAGGCCAGATCTATCAGGCTAATGGACAAGAGATTACGGATGAGCAGGCCCTGGCTTTGTTCGGAAGTGAGCTGTATAATGCCACGTATGTCGGTGCGAAGAAGCAGTCGTCGATTGGTCGGAAGCTGATTGTCCCGGGTGCCATCGTAGCCGGGGCCGGAGCCGTTACCTCCATTGTCGGCGGAGTTGTCCTTGGTATTGGCACTTCAGAGGAAAGTGACGCCGTTTCCGGAACCGGAGCCGCCGTATTCTCCCTCGGTATGCTGGCCTTTGTCGCCGGCGACGCCATGCTCAGCGCCGGCATTCCCCTCCGCGTCATCGGAAACCGTCGTCTGGAATGGCTCACGAACGACTATAACAGCCGCAGCCAATCTGCCCAGCGTACCCCTACGGTGACGTTCGGCGCCCAGAAGCACGGCATGGGCATCGCCCTCAACTTCTAGGAGATAACATGAAGCACATCAGGAATTTCTGCATTATCGCCCACATCGACCACGGGAAAAGTACCCTGGCCGACCGGCTGCTGGAGCTGACCAAGACCCTATCCGACCGTGACATGGAAAACCAGGTCCTGGACGACATGGACCTGGAAAAAGAAAAAGGCATCACGATCAAGAGCCATGCGATCCAGATGGAATATGTCTATCAGGGGGAGAAATATCTCCTGAACCTGATCGACACGCCCGGGCATGTGGATTTTTCCTATGAAGTTTCCCGTTCCATCGCTTCCTGCGAGGGGGCACTGCTGGTAGTCGATGCCTCGCAAGGAATTCAGGCACAAACGATTTCGAATCTGTACCAGGCGGTGGACCACAATCTGGAGATCATCCCGGTCCTGAACAAGATCGATATGGATTCCGCCCGTCCGGAGGTCGTGACCGACGAAGTCTGCGACCTGCTCGGCTGCGATCCGGAGGATGTGTACAAGGTCTCCGCGCGGACCGGAGAGGGGGTCGCCGCCCTGCTGGACGCGATCGTGGAGAAGATTCCGGCGCCCGAGGGCGATCCCGAGGCGCCGCTGCAGGCCTTGATTTTCGACTCGGTTTTCAACGCATTCCGCGGGATCATCGCCTATTTCAAGATCAAGAACGGAACGATCCGGGCCGGAGACAAGGTCAAGTTCTTCAACACCGGGATGGAATATACGGCCGATGAGGTCGGTGTCCTGAAAATGAAACTGCAGCCGACCGACGAGGTGGGGTGCGGCAATGTAGGATATATCATCTCCGGCATCAAGTCTGCTGCGGAGGTCAAGGTCGGCGATACGATCACCCATGTGCAGAATCCCTGCAAGGAGGCCATCGCCGGGTTCGAGGAGGTCAAGCCCATGCTGTTCGCGGGCATGTATCCGGTCCAGGCGGACCGGTACGAGGACCTGCGGGCCACCTTGGAGAAATTCCAGCTGAACGACGCATCCTTCGTGTATGAGCCCGAATCTTCGCTGGCCCTGGGTTTCGGTTTCCGCTGCGGTTTCCTGGGCCTGCTCCATCTGGAGATTGTCCAGGAGCGTCTGTTCCGGGAATATGCCATGGATGTGATCACGACGGTCCCGAATGTCTCGTACAAGGTTTATACGACCAACGGGGAGTGCAAGGATGTCCACAATCCCTCCGGGCTGCCCGCTCCGACGATGATCGACCATATTGAAGAGCCTTACATCCGGGCCCAGATCATTACCAATACGGAATTCTACGGCCCGATCATGAAACTGTGCATCGACAAGCGCGGCACCCTGCTCGGCCAGCATTATATCACGGCCGACCGGGTGGAGTTGACCTATGAGATGCCCCTTTCGGAAATTGTCTTCGATTTCTACGACAAGCTGAAATCGATCTCAAAGGGCTATGCTTCTTTTGATTACCACGTCATGGGATACCGGACGGCCAAGCTGGTCAAGCTGGATATCCTGTTGAACGGAGACCCGGCGGATGCCCTGTCGACCCTGATCCATGAAGACCATGCTTATGATTTCGGCCGGAAAATCTGCCTCAAGCTCAAGGACTTGATTCCGCGCCAGCAGTTCGATATCGCCATCCAGGCGGCCATCGGGGCGAAAATCATTGCCCGCGAGACGGTCCGTCAGGTACGCAAGGACGTGACGGCCAAGTGTTACGGCGGTGATATCACCCGGAAACGGAAACTGCTGGAAAAACAGAAGGAAGGCAAGAAACGGATGCGCCAGATCGGGACGGTCCAGGTCCCGCAGAGTGCCTTCATGGCGGTCTTGAAACTCGACTGAGATGGTGACCGTTGCGATTCTCCTGACGGTGTACAACCGCAAACAGGAGGCCCTCGAGACATTGCGGGCCTGCCTGGGGGAGATCGACGGCATGAAGGCGGACGACAACCTCTCTTTCACGGTCTATATGCTCAACGATGCCTCGACGGACGGGATGGCCGAGGTGGTCTCGCAAACCTTTCCGCAGGTGCGGATTGTCGAGGGGGCCGGCTATCTGTATTGGAACCGGGGTATGCGGGCGGTCTGGGAAGAAGCGGCCCGGGAGGATTACGATTTCTACTTGTGGCTGCGCCTGGGAACGCGTTTGCGTCCGGGTGCCTTGTCAACGTTGATGGAAACTTCTCATTTCCTGCGCCATAAGGCTTTGCTGGCCGGTACCGCCGCCGTCGCCGGCGACGTTCCTTATGCCGGGGGACGGACCCGGAAAAACAGACTGATCGAACCGGATCCGGCGATTCCGGTGCCCTGCTATACATTCAACGGATACCTGGT
>CADBPH010000237.1 GCA_902796455.1 uncultured Bacteroidia bacterium | reverse complement strand
GGCTCCGTTCATCAGGGACATGACGTACTTGATGAGCCCCAGCCGGGTGCTTCCGCACAGCTCTGCCCGGGCATTCTTGTATGTCAGTTCACAGGTAGGAGAACCATGGATGCCGAGTTTGTGCTCGATGTGGCGGACATTGACGCCTCCCTGACGCTTGTCGTAGATGAACATGGACAGGCCGCGCCCGTCTTTCGTTCCTTCTTCGCTGCGGGCCAGAACCAAGTGGATATCGGAATCCCCGTTGGTAATGAAGCGTTTGACGCCGTTCAATAACCAGCAGCCTTCTTCTTCGGACCAGGTGGCCTTGAGCATGACGCGCTGCAGGTCGGAGCCGGCGTCCGGTTCCGTCAGGTCCATGGACATGGTTTCTCCGGCGCAGATGCGCGGGATGAAGCGCTGCCGTTGCTCTTCGCTGCCGAATTCATACAGGGTTTCGGCGCAGCTCTGCAGGCTCCAGATGTTCTGGAAACTGGAATCAGCGGCCGAAATCACTTCGCTCTGCATGCTGAAGACCAGTTCGGGGGCATTCAGGCCGCCATACCGGCGGGGCATCGTCACGCCCCACAGACCGGCCTGGCGGACAGCCTCCATGTTCCGGACGGTGCCGGCGGCATATTTCATGCGTCCGTTTTCGAGGTGCGGGCCTTCCTGGTCTACTTCCTCTGCATTCGGTTCGATGATGTCAGCGGCGATCTGGCCGGTGATGTCCATCAGGCGCCGGTAATTTTCGATGCAGTCATCGTAGTCGACCGGTGCATCTTCGTAGGTATTCTTGTCTTCGAAACCGCGCTCTTTCAATTCCACAATCCGCTTCATGAGCGGGTGCTCGAGGTGGAAGCCGATTTCGGGATGGTCTGTAAAGTAATTTGCCATGGTCTTACTTCGTGTTCTGCTTGTAATACTTGATCAGTTTCGGGACGACTTCCTCGACCGTTCCGACAATCACATAGTCGGCAATCTTGTTGATGGGAGCATCCGGATCGCTGTTCACACTGATGATGATGCCGCTGTCCTGCATGCCGGCGATGTGCTGGATCTGGCCGCTGATGCCGCAGGCCAGGTACACTTTCGGATGGACCGTGATGCCTGTCTGGCCGATCTGGCGGTCAGCGTCGCAGAAACCGGCGTCGACGGCGGCACGGCTGGCGCCTACCTCCGCATGGAGGACTTTCGCCAGGTCGAACAGCATGTCGAATCCTTCCCGGCTCCCCATGCCGTAGCCGCCGGCGACCACGATGGCGGCGCCTTTGAGGTTGTGCTTGGCAGCTTCTACATGGTGGTCAAGGACTTCGACGACGTATGACTCGGCTGAAACATACGCGTTTACGTCGGGATAGACCACTTCTTCACGGGCTTTTCCGCCGTACAGGGCTTTCTGCATGACGCCCGAGCGGACGGTCGCCATCTGCGGACGGTGGTCCGGATTCACGATGGTGGCCACGATGTTTCCACCGAAAGCGGGCCGGATCTGGTACAGCAAATTGTCATAATGTTTCCCGGTCTTGACATCGTCGTACGGGCCGATTTCCAATTGGGTGCAGTCCGCGGTCAGTCCGCTGGTCAGCGAAGAAGAAACCCGCGGGCCGAGGTCACGGCCGATGACCGTGGCGCCCATCAGGCAGATCTGCGGTTTTTCCTCCCGGAACAGGTTGACAAGGATGTCGGTATGCGGGGCCGACGTGTAGGGGAACAAGCCTTTTCCGTCAAAGACAAACAACTTGTCGACACCATAGGGAAGGATCTGGGACTCGACTTGGCCGCGGATTCCGGTTCCGGCCGCCACGGCGTGCAGTTCGACGCCGAGTTCATCCGCGAGCTTGCGGCCCTTGGTCAGCAATTCCTGGGAGACCTCGGCAACAAGAGTGCCTTCAATCTCGCAATATACAAATACATTGTCCATAGTCCTAACCGATAATCTTTTCGTCCAACAGTTCTTTGATGACCCCCTCGATGTCGGCATCCGAGCTGGTGAGGGTCTTGCTCTCCTTTGCCTGGAAGGAAATGTTCATGACGGATTTCACCTTGGTCGGGCTGCCGGCCAGGCCGCATTGCTGCGGGTCTCCGTCCACATCTGCGACACTCCACTGGTTGAGCGTCAGGTACGGGCGGGAAGCATACAGGTCTGCACGGGGATCGTCAGCGGGGCGTTCCATCGGGCAGGTAGCGTATTTGTATTTCATGACCAGTTTGGCGTTCTGCGGGCGGCAGGGGGCTGCGCTGCCGTTCACGGTGACCAGCACCGGCAGCGGTACACGGACTGTTTCGGCACCCCCGTCAATATGACGCCGGATGGTGGCGACCCCATTCTGGATGTCGAGGATTTCCTCGGCATACGTCACTTGGTTCAGTCCCAGTTTCTGGGCGACCTGGGGGCCGACTTGGGCGGTATCTCCGTCAATGGCCTGGCGGCCGCCGAGGACGATGTCCACATGCCCGATTTTACGGATGGCGGTGGCAAGGGCATAGGAAGTGGCCAGGGTGTCGGCTCCGGCGAAGAGCCGGTCTGTCAGCAGCCAGCCGGTATCGGCCCCCCTGTAGAGGCCCTGGCGGATGATTTCTCCTGCACGGGGAGGTCCCATGGTCAGCACACCGACGGTTGAACCGGGATTCTGTTCCTTGATCCTGAGCGCCTGTTCAAGCGCATTCAGGTCGTCCGGGTTGAAGATGGCAGGCAGCGCGGCACGGTTGACCGTACCTTCGGCTGTCATGGCGTCTTTGCCCACGTTGCGCGTGTCCGGCACTTGTTTGGCCAAGACAATGATTCTTAAACTCATATTGCTGAAGTTGGTTCGGTTTTACTGAATATCTCCTTTCGGTACGAGAGCAAACGACAATTCTCCTTTGCAGCAGAGTTTCCCGTCCACTTTCAGGACCGCCGAGCAGAAGAAAATCTTCCCGGTGGGAGAATCCCTGCGGTTGAGCAATTTGGCCGTTATCTGGCACAAATCGCCGGGGCGGACCATGTTTTTGAACCGGATTTTATCCATTCCTGCGTACAGGGTCATGTTGCCGGGAATCTCATCCTTGACGAGGATGGCGCAGCTTTGTGCCATGATCTCGCACTGGATGACGCCCGGAACGACCGGATTCCCCGGAAAATGTCCGCGGGTGAAAAACTCGTCCTCCTTGATGCGGTAGGTGCAATGGGCGGCACCTTCCTCATCGATGGTCGCTTCCTCGATCAGGAGCATGGGCTCGCGGTGGGGAAGGAAATGTTTGATCTCTTCTTTGTTCATGGTTCAGGTTTATTTTCAGTCACGTTTGGCAAAGGATTATTCCGAATAATTCCGGAAAGCCACGCAGGCGTCATGGCCGCCGAAGCCGAAGGAATCCGAAATGCCCAGGGTCACGGGAGCCTTGACCGCCACGTTGGGCGTATAGTCGAGGTCGCATTCGGGATCCGGGGTGTCCAGATTGATTGTCGGCGGGATGATGCCGTTGTTCAGGGCGAGGATCGTGGCGATTGCCTCAGCTGCACCGGCGGCACCGAACATGTGTCCCGTCATGGATTTGATGGAACTGATATGGGCCTTGTAGGCGAAGTCGCCGAGGGCGATCTTGTAGGCTTTCGTTTCGGCCAGGTCGTTCAATTTCGTACCGGTTCCGTGTGCATTGATGTACAGGCAGTCTTTCTCTTTGTCGAATCCGGCCTCCGCCAGCGCAAGTTCGATGCATTTCGCCTGGGTGGTGCCGTCAGGCCTCGGGGCCGTGGCATGGTAGGCGTCGCAGGTGTTGCCGTATCCGACTACCTCGGCGTAAATGTGTGCGCCGCGCGCTTTGGCATGTTCCAGCTCCTCGAGGATCAGGATGCCCGCGCCGTCTCCCATGACGAATCCTTTCCGGTTGGCATTGAAGGGGAGGGAGGCATATTTCGGGTCCTCGGCCAGGGAGAGGGCTTTTACGTTGGCGAATCCGGCGATGCCGAGCGGGATGGTGGCATTCTCGCAGCCGCCGGTGATGATGGCGTCCGCATAGCCGTGCCGGATGGCCCGCAGGGCCTCACCGATGGCATTCGTCGAGGTGGCGCAAGCCGTTACGATATCGACGCAGGGGCCTTCTGCATGGTGCTTGATGGCAATGTGACCGGCTGCGATATTGGAAATCATGGTCGGAATGAACAGCGGGGAAATCCACCTGCCGGAAGGATCTTCCAGCATCTTGGCTGTCTCGCGGAACTGGACCTCGAATCCGCCGATTCCGGAACCGACATAGACGCCGAGGCGGAAGGGATCGATATTCTGGTTTTCTCCGTCAGCCACCAGTCCGCTGTCTTCCATGGCCTGCCAGGCGGCCGCCATTCCATATTGGGTGAACAGGTCTTGCTTGCGGGTGAACGGCTTGTCCATGCCGTACCGCTCCGGATCGAAATTCTTGATTTTTCCGGCAAATTTGACCGGGAGGTTTTCTGTCGGGAATTCATCGATGAAGTCGATGCCGCAAACGCCGTGAATCAGGCTGTCCCAGAATGAGGGAACGTCATTTCCGACGGAGGAAACCACTCCCATGCCGGTGACTACTACTCTTTTTTCCATGTGTGGAATATTGGGTTTAAGTGATATTGTTTTCTAAGTATCTAAAAGACAAAGTTAATAAAAATCTTCAAATAGGAATCCTACCATTCCACCACGGCGACGGCGGACAGCAGTCCGGCACCGAAGGCACTGAATACCAGGATGTCTCCTTTATTGAAGAGGCCTTTCCGGTTGCATTCGTCCAGCAGGATCGGGCACGATGCCGACGACGAGTTCCCATGGTCTGCGATATTGGTCGGGAACTTTTCGTCCGATTCGCCGAGATACTGTTTGATTGCGTCGATGATCCGCAAATTGGCCTGGTGAACCATATAATACGCTACCTGCGACTGTTCGATCCCCACTTTTTTCAGAAGGGATTGTACGTCGCGGGTGGACGCGCTGACCGCGAATTTGAAGACCTCGCGCCCCTTCATCTGGAGCGGAACATCTTTTTCCTCTTTGGTGACGAAGGGTGTGGGAACCAGGGTCTTCGTCTGCCAGATTTTGTCCGGGTCCGGCTGCGAATGCAGTTCGATGCCGCGGATATTGTTGCCTTCCGTCAGAACGGCGGCACCGGCTCCGTCCCCGAACAGGACGCAGGTCGAGCGGTCATCCCAACTGGTCATCCGGCTGGGCTCTTCTGCGCAGACAATCAAGACATTGTGCACTTTCCCGGCTTGATAGTATGTTTCTGCGATGTCCATTGCGTAAATGAAACCCGGACATGCGCAATTGATGTCGATGCAAGGGCAGCTCAGGCCGATCTTGGCTGAAATGATGCAGCTCATTCCCGGGGTGACATATTCCGTCGCGACATTCGAGCAGATGAAGAAGTCGATGTCGCCGGGTTGCATGCCGGCTTGTTCCAGTGCCTTGCGGGCAGCCTCCGCTCCGAGGTCCTCCACCCGTTCGTCCGTGATGACATGGCGGGAGCGGATGCCGGTGCGGGGAATGATCCATTCGTCACTTGTGTCCAGGAATTCCGAGAGCATGGCATTCGTGACGACCTTTTTCGGAAGAGCACTTCCAGTTCCGATAATTCTCATATTTTCTGATTTCTATGCTTATTTCAGTGGCGGTGGAACCGGGAATGCCCGATTCACCGGATACGAAATTAACCGTAGTTTTCCATTTGCGGAAAAGAAAGTGGCGAATCGGAGCTTTTATCATTCAGGGTGAGGTTTTGAGGGTGAATTTGCTGAATATGGGGTGAAATCACGCTGGAAAATAGAAATCAAACCAAATAAATGTTATCTTTGCAAGGATGAGAACAGAGACAGACAACCTGATGGCGGCGCAGGAAAAGCCGAAACCTTTCCGGGAGATTCCGGGATTCCTCCGTGCCAAGTACCAGCTGATTGCGACCGTAACGTTTACGGCGCTGTTCTCTGTCATATTCATGCTGGTCAGCATTCCGTATTCGCACAATGCCTGGTTCCGGCTGGGCGGATCGGAAGCGTTTGCCTACACCGTGGCTTTTTTCACCATCGGACTGTTGGTTGTGATTTTCAGCAAAGTCTTGATGTACAAGACGCGGAGGCGGCCGATGAATTATCTCCAGTATATCTTGTGGGATATTGCCGAGGTCGTGGTCATCTGCCTGCTGTATACTTTCTTCTCCGTGATGGGAGATAAGAAAGGGGTCATCGACCTGGGCGATGGCTTGAGCGCGCTGGACGTTTTCCTCAATTCGTTGGTGTATTGCTTTGTCTCCCTGATTATTCCGTATGTTATCGCCGGGATGTATTTCGCCCTCATCGACAAGAACAACACCATTCGGCTGATGAACTACGGCAATGTCGTTTCCGATGCTCCCGTGGCGCCGAGCGACCTCCAGAAAATCACTTTGTTCGACAACAGCGGCGTCCTGAAACTATCCGTCAACCTGGCCAACCTGTATTATGTGGAGTCCGATGACAATTATATCATTGTCTGGTATACGGACAGTCACAACGTGCTGAAACAGTACATGCTCCGTTGCCGGCTCAAGACGGTGGAAGAGAGTTTCAAGGGGAGTCCGCTCGTGCGCTGCCACCGCAAGTATATCGTCAATCTGGACAAGGTCAAGGTGCTGCGGAAGGAGCGGGACGGCTATGAACTGGATTTGGAGAATGATCTGATCCCGCCCATCCCGATTACGAAGACCTACGTGGCCAACGTACTCGAGCGGTTCCAATCGGAATAGCGGGGAAATCCCTTCTGAAAATAACGTCTATTTGCGTTTGCTGCGCCGTTCGCGGCGTGCCTTGCGCAGGTGCTCGGCGTTGTCGACGAGGAACTGGTCTGCCATGATGCTGCGGGCCGCCATGACGTCCAGGATGACGGCGATGACGGGGAATACGGCGGAAAGCTTGAACACCATGGTGTCGTGGGTCGAGAAGAAGTCGACGGCCAGCCAGATTTGCAGGGCAAGCGTCACCAGGGCGGCCAGAACCGCTGTCCTGAATTGGAACATGCGGACCTTGAATGTCGTCAGTGCCAGGATGTTCAGGATCCCGATCACGATCAGCAGGACCAGGTAGGGGAAATACGTGATATATTTGAATTCTTCCGTAGGGGTGCCGTCAGCGCCGACCGTGACAGCCTTGATTCCGAAAAACATGATGGCGATCAGGATGGTCGAGATGGCCAGATAAAAAGTTTGGGGTCTTTGCCACATATCCTTTCATGGTTTTGTTTTCCGGGACAAAAATAGGAATTCCCGGATTAAAATCCTATATTTGACATTCTCGGCGGATTATCCGCCCGCATGCGTAACACTAAAAAATCGAATAAAGATGAGAATAGCAGAATCAGAATTGATCATTAATGAAGATGGGTCGGCGTTCCATATCCATGTGAAACCGGAGGAATTGGCTGATATTGTAATCCTTGTGGGGGATCCCGGACGGGTGGCCCTGGTCTCCGGATATTTTACGGAAATTGAATGCCGCCATGCCTCCCGCGAGTTTGTCTCCTGCACGGGAAAATACAACGGAAAACGGCTGACCGTCCTTTCTACCGGGATCGGAACGGACAACATTGACATTGTCATG
>CADBPH010000236.1 GCA_902796455.1 uncultured Bacteroidia bacterium | reverse complement strand
TGAATGACATCATCCCGGACAATCCGAACAAACCCTATGACATGTATTACGTCATCCGGAGCATCGTCGATGACGGCAACTTCTTCGAAGTCCACAAGGATTTCGCCAAAAACATCATCGTCGGCTTCGCCCACATGGGCGGCCGCAGCGTCGGGATTGTCGCCAACCAGCCGAAAATCCTGGCCGGTGTGCTGGATATCAACGCTTCCCGCAAAGCAGCCCGGTTCGTCCGCTTCTGCGATGCCTTCAACATCCCGCTCGTCACCCTCGTGGACGTCCCCGGTTTCCTCTGCGGCACGCAGCAGGAATACGGCGCGATCATCACCAACGGGGCGAAACTGCTGTACGCCTACGGCGAGGCGACCGTCCCCAAGGTGACCGTCTCCCTGCGCAAATCCTACGGAGGCGCGCACATTGTCATGAGCTGCAAGCAATTGCGCGGCGATGTCAATTATGCCTGGCCTTCCGCCAACATTGCGGTCATGGGTGCCGACGGCGCTGTCAACGTCCTCTATTCCAAGGAAATCAAGGCTGCGGAAGATCCTGACGAACAAAAACGGATCTACCAGCAGAAGAAACAGGAGTATGACGACCTGTTCAGCAATCCGTACCAGGCAGCCCAGAAAGGATATATCGACGACGTGATCGAGCCGCGCAACACCCGGTTCCGCGTCATCCGCGCCCTGGAGCAACTCGCCGGAAAACGGCAGGCCATGCCCGAAAAGAAACACGACAATCTTCCCCTCTAAGCGACTTCTGATGAAGAAAAGAATACTATTGACTCTTTCTCTCCTGGCGGCTTTCCTCCCGCTCCGGGCCCAGAATGTCATCGACCTCATCATTTCCGAGGCGCTGGCACAGCCGGACTCGACGGGGATCGTGGATGGCTACGGGAGGCGGGGCGGCTGGATCGAACTGTTCAACACCTCGCAGGGTACCGTCAATTTCGGGGGATGCTTCCTATCGGACGACCGGAACGCGCTCCGGAAAAGCATCATTCCCAAGGGAGACGCCCGGACGGTTGTCGGCCCCCGGCAGGCCGTCCTGCTGTATGCCAGCGGAAAAGGTTCCGACGGCCCGATGTATACAGATTTCCGGGTCCGCGCCGGATCCACCCTGTACCTGACCAGCAACGACGGCCGTACCATCATTGATTCGCTCGTGGTTCCGGCCAATCTTCCCGCCGGCAAGTCTGTCAGCAAACTCGCCCATGACATCAAGGAAATGGATTTCCGGACGGAAGCGCAGTTCACCGAGCCCAGTCCCGGCATCCGCAACGGAGACCAGAACGCCGAGACCAAAAGCCAGAAAATGGCCCGCGAGGACCCGCACGGCTGGATCCTGTCGCTGGTATCCATCCTGGTTGTCTTCTGCGCGCTGACCATCCTGTGGTTCCTCTTCAACCTCCTGTTCGACAGGCCGGCCCGGAAAAAGCTTTCTGCTCCCAAAAAGAAAGGGGCCCCGGCTGACGGCGACGTTGCCGCGGCCATCGCCATGGCCCTCGACCTGGAACAAGGAGGCGACGACTATGCCGCCATCGCCATGGCCCTCCACCTGTATCTGACGGAATGCGTCCATGACAACGAAAGCTATGTCCTGACCATCCGGCGGGACGGACAAAGCGGCTGGAAAAGCCGCAGCGGCCTGATGCGCAAACGGCCTGAAAAGAAATAAATCCCTGATAATAAAGAAAATAACATAACATGAAGACCTACAAATTCAAGATTAACGGAAAGGATTACGAAGTTGCCATCCAATCGGTAGAAGGCACCCATGCGGAAGTCTCCGTCAACGGCGCCTCCTATCAGGTAGAACTCGAGGAAGCTCCGGCAGCTGCCCCCGCCCCGGCTCCTGCGGCCCCGGCGGCCGCTGCTCCTGCCGCGGCGGCAACAACCCCTGCCCCCGCCCCGGCGGCGCCTAAGGGTGCTGGACAGCAGGTGAAATCCCCGCTCCCCGGTGTCATCATCGAGGTCTCCGTCAAGGAAGGCCAGGCGGTGAAAGCCGGCCAGAAGGTCGCGGTCATCGAGGCCATGAAGATGGAAAACGAAATCCAGGCTGAACAGGACGGTACCGTAACGGCCATCCACGTCGCCAAGGGTGATTCCGTGCTGGAAGGCGCCCCTGTCGTCACAATCGCATAGCGGCATGGAGCAGATTATCGACAGTTTGCAGCAATTCTGGCAGTTCACCGGCTTCGCCAACTGCACCTGGCAGAACCTCGTGATGATTGCCATCGGCATCGGTTTCATCACAGTCGCCATCCTGAAAGAATGGGAGCCGCTGCTGCTGGTTCCGATCGGATTCGGCATGGTCATCGGCAACATTCCGATGTTCCCCGGCCTGAATATCGGCATCTACGAGAACGGCTCCGTTCTCAATACCCTCTACCAGGGCGTCAAGCAGGGGTGGTATCCCCCGTTGATTTTCCTGGGAATCGGAGCCATGACGGATTTCTCCGCCCTGATTTCCCAGCCCCGGCTGATCCTGATCGGCGCGGCGGCGCAGATGGGCATTTTCGGAGCATACCTGCTCGCGCTCGCCCTCGGTTTCGCCCCCAATGAGGCGGGCGCCATCGGCATCATCGGCGGTGCAGACGGCCCGACCGCCATCTTCCTGTCTTCCAAACTGGCGCCGGACCTGATGGGCGCCATCGCCGTTTCGGCCTACTCCTACATGGCCCTGGTCCCGGTCATCCAGCGCCCGATCATGATTGCACTGACGACCAAGAAAGAGCGTCTGATCCGGATGCCCGCCCCCCGGCAAGTCAGCCAGAAGGAAAAGATCATTTTCCCGGTCGTCGGTTTCCTGACCACCGCCTTCATCGTCCCGAGCGGCTTGCCGCTGCTGGGCATGCTGTTCTTCGGTAACCTTTTGAAAGAGAGCGGTGTAACCCGCCGCTTGGCCGAGACCGCCCGCGGACCGCTCATCGATGTCGTCACGACCCTGATCGGACTGACGGTCGGCTGTTCGACGCAAGCCGACAAGTTCCTTTCCGCCAATTCCATCAAGATTTTCGGACTGGGCTTGCTGTCCTTCGTGATCGCCACGACCTGCGGGGTGCTCTTCGTCAAGATCTGGAACCTCTTCCTCAAGGAAGGCCACAAGATCAACCCGCTGATCGGCAATGCCGGTGTTTCGGCCGTTCCCGACAGCGCGCGCGTTTCCGAGATTGTCGGACGCGAATTCGATCCCGGCAACCACCTGCTCATGCACGCCATGGGGCCGAATGTCGCGGGCGTCATCGGTTCCGCCGTCGCAGCCGGCATCCTGCTCGGCTTCCTTGGATAAAAGAACTACAGCATCCGGCCTGTTCTCGCGGCCATGGGCGGTTACCGGATTGCCCGGCTTATCCTTTGGAGGGAACACGGACTCATCGAAACTGAAGAAAAAAGGGAATCTCCTGATTATTATTCAATTATTTTCCGTACCTTGGTCGTGAAACCACATCTTT
>CADBPH010000235.1 GCA_902796455.1 uncultured Bacteroidia bacterium | reverse complement strand
ACATCTACCTGAAAACTGCCGATCCGAAGATCCACGGCATATTTCATTTCCTCTGTTATTCTTCCTTGCATAAACGATACGGTCTCGCTCCGCGTCAGCGAAACTTTATTTCTGATTCTGCCGGATCCGGGCGCGGATTTCCCACGTGCGGATCTTATCCTTATAAAAATTGTTGATGTTGACTTTCTCTACGTCCAGGGCGCCGTCGGAATTGCACTCCCAACGGCGGCAATTGTACATGACATCGTATACACGGCCGATCCGCCATTCCCGGCAGATCCGGAGGCCGACGGCATAATCTTCCCCATACTTGGTGGGCGGGAAATTGAACGTGCGCAGCAGCGGGGTCCAGAAGCCGCGCGGCGCTCCCATACCATTGACCCGCAGCACGTTGTTCCGTCCGTTCTCCTCCGTCCATTCCCGGTGGTCGATAACGCCAGGAGGGATTGTATTCAATTCTAAATCGGTCAGCCGGTAGGTCCCGACAACCATTGCGCAGCGCTCCCGGCGGAAGGTATCGACAAATTTCTGCACCGTAAACGCATCACTGTACACATCGTCCGAATCCAGCTGCAGGGCAAACCGCCCGCAATCCGGATGGTGCAGCGCCGCATTCCAGTTTCCCCCGATACCGTGCCAGGTCTTGTCCTGGGCAATATAGATCAGCTTGGGATCTTTCAAGAAGGACTGGATCACTTCTACCGTCCCGTCATCCGAATTGTCATCCACGATCATCACATTATAAGGAAAATCCGTCTGCTGGGACAAGGCCGACGCCAGGGCATCGCCGATCGTGCGCACCCGGTTCTTGCACGGAATGACAACCGTCGCCTCGTAGCGGAAATCGCCGCCAGCATGGAAGTCGACATCTTTGAATTCCGGAGCAAGATAGGCACCGATGGCCTTCAGGTGTTCCGTACAGGCCGCTTCCATTTCAATTTGCGCGGCGCGGTTGCGGGGATCCACATAATCGAACAGCTTTTCCCCGGAGGTCCGGCGGTCCGATTCGATGTCATAATACAGGAACTCGCTGACATGCTCGAAACGGCCCAGCCGCGATACCCGCAGGCGCAGGTCATACAAGCCGGCATGCTGGTAAGACCGGTCCATCCGGGAGACTGCTTCCTTCAGGGCATCGGTACGGAAAAGCAAGACCGAGCCGAAGTTGAAATCGTCCCGCACGGAGCCTTCCTGATAATCGATGACAGGGGCAGGGGTCCTGCCTTGCGGCCCCTCGTCAAAATGGTCGGAATACGTCAGCACCGCGCCGGTATCCCGGGCCACCCCGCAGAGCCTTTCCAGCGAATAAGCACCGAACCGAAGGGTCGTATACTTCGTATAAATCAATACATAAGGCGCCGTCGCCGCGGCTGCGACCGCCCGGACGAAATGGGTACTGCGCAGGGAGTCCGTCTCGATGGCGGCATATCCGGGCAATGCCGGTTCCTCCGAAGCCGGGGTGCACACCAGGAACAGTTTTCCGGCCCCGCGCAGGCCTTCCAGCGTTTCAGAAACCTGGCTGCCGCTGCGGAACGGAATAAAGCAATCAATCATCGGTATCATACTGTCTCTTCAATCTATGGCGTCACAAAGATAGTGAAGATTCCACTTTACAACAAGACCGGCCGCACGGGATCCGTGCAGCCGGTCATCATCTTCATTCCGAAGGAATTATTTCACGAGGCAAATGGCGACGCGGTTGGCCTCCGGAGTCGGGAACTGGTTCGCAGTGTCACCGAAGAACTCAGTGCGGATGCGGCTCTCAGCGATACCGGCAGCAACCAGAGCCTTGGCAACTTCCTGGCACCTCTTCTCAGAGAGGAAGCGGTTGCGGGCAGCCGTACCGGTAGCCTTGTCAGCATGGCCGGCGATCACGATAGCGGTCTCAGGATGCTCGTTCATCACCTTGACGATCTGGGCGATCTTGCCTTCCTCGGAAGGACGGATGTCCCACTTGTTGATCGTGAAGAGAATGTTCTCGGTAAAGGACTCGAACGCAGGCTTGGCAACGACAGGAGCCGGGGTCACCTGCTTGGGCTCAGCCTTCTTGGGCTGCGGAGCCGGAGCGGGTTCAGCTTCAGGTTTGGCAGGAGCGACGGGAGCGACAGGAGCAACAGCCTTGCCGCCACGGCCGAAGTGGAAAGTAAGACCGGCGAGCGCAGCGATCTGGAAGTCCACCTTGGAACCAACCTTGGAGTTGAAATGGTCATTGATGAAGCTGGAGTTGGCCTCGAGGTTGAGGTCGATGGCGTTGCTCAGACGGATGCCCAGACCGAGACCGGCCTTGGCAGCGGGAGAGAAGCTGCTCTTTTCCCAGAGGTAATTCTCAGCCGGGAAGTCAGCTTTCAGGCCCCAAGCCTCATCGTTGTTGAACGCATAGTTGGCAGCGATACCAGCCACGAGATACGGGTTCAGCGTGCGGTCAGCCCTGTTGTTTCCGAAAAGGTTGCAGAGATCGGCCATGAGGTCGAGACCACCTTCGACAAAGTTGTACTTGTAGACGGTCGGGCCCGTGATGGCACCCTTACCCTGCCAGCCGTTCGCATTCAGACGGGCGGCGAAAACCGGAGAGAACTGATAACCGATGGAAACAGCGCCGGAAGGAGAGATCAACTTAGGGATCGTAGTCTCACCGACAGTGTGGGCTGCACCACCCTGCAACTGCATGAACCAATGACGATACTCGTCCTGTGCCGACATGACGGAAGCCGTCAGGGCCAGGCATGCGATAACAGAAATTAAACGTTTCATCTTGCTTTATAATTTTATAATGTGTTGCAATATTTTTGTAAAGATACACATTTTCCTGAAATCTTGTATCTTCCATTCAAAAAAAAGAGTCAAACGGCTACAAATCAAGGGCAAACCCTTTCCTACCGGGACGAATCGGTTCCGCGGTGCTGCATACGGGACGTAATATCTTCCAGCTCAACGCTTTCACCCCCGTGACGGACCACTTTGTACAGCCGCTGGTTGGTGGTCGGGACATTGAGCGGGCCGAAGGCCGGAATATACGGCCCGACTTTCACATAATCGAATACCTGGAAAAAAGAGTCCTCCACCGCCGGCCGGCCCGAATACAGGGCGACGGAGACCGCGTGCCGCTTCCGGACATAGGCGGCCAGTTCCAGCAGCCGCGCCGGGTCGTCCCCTTCCCCGAGGAACAGGAAACAATCCACCCCGAAATTCCGCCCGAGGAGCGTGTCGATGACAGCGGGAGTCAGCTCCTCGCCGATATCCTGGCGGAGGAAAGGAGAATGGCACCCTTCGCAAGTACCCTGGCAACGGCTGATGTCCACTGCCAGGGTAACTTTGTCGGGTATTTCTTCCATGACCACCGAGGTCATCTGCGGAACATACTTGATCATGCCCGGTTATTCCCCGATGTAGAAACGGTGCGCTGCCTCCTCCTGGCGCATTTCGCTGAACGAGGAAATCCGCTTGAGATATCCGATGACCCGCGTCAGGTAATCCAGGTTGGTGCTGCCGCATTTCGGGCAGACCGTCAGCGTGTCCTTGCTGATATAGCCGCACTGGTTGCAGACGGTATTGCGGCAGTTGAAGGTGAAATAATTCGTCCCGTAATGCGCGGCGGTCTTGAGCAGCTGGCGGTACTGCGCCTTGGACAAGTGCTCGGAGATATTCATGTGCAGCGCGGAACCGCCGTCCAGGTATTTCACATATTCCGTCCCGTGGAGGATGAACTTATCGATCATCGAAAGGCTCTCATCCTCAGGATTGTAGAAATACGAGCTGTACATATTGTGCTTCGGCGACACGAAGAAACCGTCCTTCTTGTCCCACTTGTAATTCTTTCCGGAGAGGTTCTCGCCCGGGACGAACTCGGTATTGAACATGCACTCGCGGGTCCGGTCCTTCCGGTTGGCGACATTGATGGTTTCCAGCAGGCTGTTCACGAAATGGCGGTATTCCTCATTGGGCGAAATCGTCAGCCCGAGGAATTCGGCCGCATCCGTCATGCCGTTGACCCCGACCGTCAGATACTGGCGCCGCATGTCGATGAATCCGGCCTTGTACACATCCAGCATGTCCGCCTTGAGGAAGTCTTTGATGATCTCGTTGAAAGCCGTCTGGTACTTGTGGACCCGCTCGGTCATCTCGCGCACATCGTTGCAGACATACGCATACAACTCCTCCCGGTCATAGGTCATGGAAGGATCCAGGGGTTTCCCTTCTTCCAGCTCGATTCCCTTCTTTTCCTTGAACCAGCGTCGCGCCGCCAACTGGATCACCCGGTTCAGGTTGATCGTCATGACGGACTTGGACCCCGTTGATACAGAGGCGGTTCCCATGGAATACTGGTGCGTGGTATGGTTGTGCTCCACGTCCGTATCTTCCACATCCTTGAGCGAATTGCGCAACCGGCAGCAACTGGACAGGCTGTCCGGGCTGTCGGACAGATAGCAGAAGAAACTGTGCCCCTTGGCCCACATTTCCGCCGTGAAATCCGCATATTCCTTATCCGCGAAATCGTCGCCCCCGTCTGTCAGCAGCGCCATGGTTTCCACCGGGAAGGTCAGGATATAATGGTTGCGCTCCTCATTGAACCAGTTCATGAAATGTTTCTGGAGCCAGGACAGCGTTTCCCATTTCGGGGCCGACCCGTCCGGGAACCGGAAATCGCCGAACACGCCCTCGAAATACGGCTTGTCAAAGTACCCGATATTCCAGAAAACGGTCTGGTACCCGCGGTTGCCGGCCGGCATGTTCATGGAGTGGACGACCTGCTGGAAATAATTGTCGATCACCTTGACAAGCGTGCGCTGCTTGATATTGTTCTCGACGACCTCGTCCAGCCGGTCCAGGTAATCGTCCCCATAATCCTTGCGGATGAAATAGTCCAGGTACATCAGGAATTCCGGTGTCGCCACCGCCCCCATGAACTGCGAGGATACCGAATAGACCAGATTGATGAATTCACCGCAGAAGGATTTCAGGTCGGTCGGCGCGATCGAGACCCCGCCCAGTTCCCGCAAACCGCTGACCAGGAAGGGATACATGGTGATTGCGACGCAATAGGGATACCCCGGCGTCCCGCTCTCGTCATGCTTGTACAAGACGTGGGATTCCAGGTCCTGGAGATACTGGTCCGCCAGCGAACGCGAATACATCGCCTTGATCTTGTCATGCATGATGTACCGGTTCTGCTTGATATTGTTTTCCTTGTAAAGCTCCTGCCCGAGGGTCACGATGTTCTTGCGCGTGACATTGGCATTGGCATCGAACTTGGACCCGGTCGCGGCATTGGACGCCTTGATGTAGTCCCGGATAAAGTCCCGCTTCTTGCGGAGATCCATGCCGGCATCGAATTTCTCGATGTAGGCAAGCGCAACCTTCTTGTTGATGGACATCAGGGATTCCACCACCTGGCGGCGGATTTCCTGACTGGCGATTTTATCGTAGATGTACAGGTTGTCGGTAACCGATACAACCACTTCCTCCGGGCACTTCTGGCCGGCCGTCTTATATGCCTCGCGGATCCCCCGCATCAACTTCAGCCGATCATACTCCTCGTAGGAGCCATTTGTCTTTCTAACGTCCATATTCTAAGCTATTTACGTAATATCGAATTATACAATAACCCACCATGCCGGTATCGCCGGGAGCGAAAAAACGATTCGGGCTGCGCTGGACAACCCGAATGGTTCAAAACAAAATTAGCCAAGAAACCCTACATCTGGAAAAAGCCGGGAGAAAAGTTATCAACAAAAATAAGAACACTTTTCCCCCGGCCTATCCGGTTTCCTGACTCTCAAATTCTTAGAAGCTGATTAAAGTATTTGAAACCTTTCCCTTCGCTAGAGAAAGACGAATTTCAAGATAAACAGGCCCGCCAAAACGTACATCAAAGGGGTCATTTTGTGCCAATTCCCCTTGCACATGTTCAGCACGACATACGAAATGACCCCGACGAAAATGCCGTTGGAAATACCGTAGGTCAGCGGAATCAGGATGAAGCACAGGAAGGCGGGAATGGATTCCGTATAATCCGACAGATCAATATGCTGGATCGGAGGCAGCATGTACAGCCCGACAATGACAAGCACCGGGCAGACGGCCGAGCCGGGAATGGCCAGGAACAAAGGAGCGAAGAAAAGGGAAAGGGCGAAGGCGACGGCGATGGTGAAGGCCGTCAGCCCGCTCCGGCCGCCCTGGGCGACGCCGGAAGCACTTTCCACGAAAACGGTCTGGCTGCTCGTTCCCAGCAGGGCCCCGCCCATCACGCCGATCGAATTGGCCAGGAAGGCCGGATTGAGGCGGTACGGACGGCCGTTTTCGTCGTGCATCCCCGTCCCGCCGATCAGGCTGAGCAGGGCGCCGACTGTCCCGAACATGTCCACGCACAGGAAGGTCAGCACGACCGTCAGCATGTCGAAACTCAGGACTTCGGAAGGATTCAGTTCCACCTTGCACAGCAGCGGTGCAACAGAAGGCGGAAGGCTGGCAACGCCATCCATCCGCGTGATACCCAGGGGAATCCCGAGCAGGGTCGTGGCGATGATGCCGATCAGCAGGGCGCCCGGAATGTCAAATGCGACCAGCAGGCCGGTGATAATCAGCCCCAGCATCGACAGGAGGCCCGGCCCGGAAGAAACGTCCCCCATCGCGATCAGCGTATCGGGATCATCTACCATCACGCCGCCGCTCTTGAGGCCGACCATGGCGATAAACAAGCCGATGCCGGCCCCGATCGCCTTTTTCAGCGAATCCGGAATGGCATCGACCACATGTTTCCAGGCATTGGTGACCGCCAGGATGAAGAAAATGACTCCTTCCAGCAAAACCGCCGTCAGGGCGAACTGCCAGGAATATCCCATCGCCCCGCAGACGGTATACGTAAAGAATGCATTCAATCCCATTCCGGGGCCGACGCCGAAAGGCAGTTTTCCGACGAAGGCCATTGCCAGGGTGCCCAGGATGACGGCCAGCGCCGTCGCCGTAAACAGGGCACTCTTGTCCATGCCCGTCGCCTGCAACAAAGAAGGGTTGACGGCCAGGATGTAAGACATGGCCAGGAAAGTGGTCACGCCGGCAATGATTTCGGTCGACACCTTCATCGTGGAAGGGTCGAAGCCGAAACATTTTGTCAGGAAGGGTTTGGCCACAGCTGCTAGAAGTTGAGTTTCGCCATCAGCAGCAGGCGGTTGTTCGTCACCCAGTGAAGCCCGCCCGTAGGCAGAAGATACTCATTCAGCTCCTTGGCGTACTGAACCATGGTCATGTCATACTCCAGGGCGAACTGCATCTTGCCGAGATTGTACATGACCGTCGGGGTGAAACGGACCATCTGGTTGATGTTGGAATATCCGTTTCCGCTGAAATAAACGCCGCCGACATTGTGGTCATACGCACGCGACATGCCGAGATTCTTCTGGTAACCGATCATGCCCAGGCCCTGGATCTTCTTGCCGACAGACACGGAGACAAAGGAAACGCTGGAATTGATCGGAGCATACTCGCGGGAGAAACCGTCGGACTTGAGGCCAGTTACGGCATAACCGCCGTTCAACTGCATGTGCTCGCCGGCCTGTGCCAGGACAGACTTGGCCTTTACCTGCACCATTCCCTTGGTATACTGGAAGAAAGTGAACAGGTTGAGCGTGGTCAGCAGTTCGTCATACTTGCGGCCTTCGGCGTTGTATCCGTAACGGGGACGGATACCGAGCACGTCGGCGCCGACCCGCCACAGGAAGGGACCGGCATTGAAATTCATGCCAACATAGAACTCCGGGAAAGCATGGCGCTGGTATTTGTTCGAAGACCCGTCAGGGCCGGCCGAACGGTATTGCAGCTGCTGGATGAAGCCTGTCTGCAACGCGGCATTCTTCGAGAAGGTAAGGTTGTACATGATCTGCGCCGAACGGTTGAACGGAGTGAACGGGGCGCCGGTCTCGAGATTGATGCCATGGACCAGGTCGGCGGCAAGCGGGTGCCATGCCTGGCCGATCCGCAGGCTGCTGCCCTCCCAGATCAGGTCGACATAGGCCTGACGCATCCGGAGCGTACCGGTATTTCCGCTGGAATTCAAGCAATAAAAGTCGGCTTCGATCTTGCCGCCGATCTTGGTGTTACCCACCTGATAGCCAGAGATATCGAGCCCGAGACGGGTACTGATCGCCTGGAAGTTGAAGCTCGGAACGGCATTGACATCCTGTCCGTTCACGATTTTTTCATCCAACGGGATAAAGAAGAAAATGTCCTCAGCCAGGGACTTGGTCGCCCGGGTATCCACGAAAGCGTAATTGCGGATAAAACCATACGGTTTGAATTTCGGGGAGGTCGTCTCCTGGGCTGTCACGGCGGTGCCGGCAAACAGCGCTGCCGCAGCGATAAGGATAGAAATACGTTTCATTTTTTGACAAATAAAGGGGGACCTTTGTCCCCCGGAAAATATAATAGGTTCAGGTTTATGCGAACGGGAAAATCTTCGTCAGCCAGAAGTAACCCAGGATGAAGCCGATCACGCCCACGACCAGGCCGACCTTGGCCATATCCTTGGTCTCCACCATGCCGGTGGACGCCGCGATGGCATTCGGAGGCGTGGAAATCGGGAAGAGCATGGCGATGGAAGCACACACGGCAATGAACGTAATCATCGCGTAGGTACCGCCGACGGCCACGAACTGGGCATTGTTGCCGGCAGCCGGATCGGCCATGCCTTCTGCAACGACAATCAGGATCGGGATGAGCAGGGCCGCTGTCGCCGAGTTGCTGATGAAGTTGGACAGGAAGTAGCAGACCAGGCCGGCGACGATCAGGACCACCACGACGGGCATCGTTCCGAACGGGATGGCCTGGATCAGGACTTTGGCCAGACCGGTACCCTGCAGGCAGGTGCCCAGGGCGAAACCACCGGCAACCAGCCACAGGACCGTCCAGTTGATTTCCTTGATTTCATTCTTGCCGAACAAGCCCGTGCAGGTGAAGACAGCCAGCGGAATCAACGCGACCACATTGGAATTGATCTTGGTGATGCTTTCGGTCGCCCACAGGAGGATCGTGCCGATGAAGGTAACCCAGACAACCGTTGTCTTCCAGTCTTTCTTGCGCTTGTTCTCGGGAATCTCCAGGACAATCTTTTCCGATTTGAACGGGAAAAGGAATTGCAGGACGACCCAGGCGAGCAGGATCATGATGATGACATAGGGAATCATCCGTATGCTCCACTGCATGAAGGAGACATCATATCCGGCTTCAGTGAGGAACTTGACTGCCGTGGCATTCGGCGGGGTGCCGATCGGCGTGCCGATACCGCCCAGGTTCGCCGCGACAGGAATCGACAGGGCCAGTCCGATCTTACCCTTGTCCCCGGCCGGCAGTTTCGAAAGCACCGGAACCAGGAAGGCCAGCATCATGGCGGCCGTCGCCGTATTGCTCATGAACATCGAGAAAATCGCGATGACTGTCAGGAAGCCCAGCAGGACCATCTTCGGCTTCGTGCCGAACAGCGACAGCAGGGCGCGGGCCATCGTCACATCCAACCCGTATTGCTCGGCCATGATCGCCAGGACGAAACCGCCGAGGAAGAGCATGACGACCGGGTCCGCAAACGCGGCCATGAGGTCTTTGTAATTGACGAGCTGGCCATATTCGGGATTGCAGAGGAATCCCAGACCTTTATTGGAAACCGTCAGCAGCGACAGGACAATCACGAGGACGGACGTCGCCCAGTTCGGGATGATTTCAAAGATCCACATCAACGCGGCAAACGCAAAGAGAGCAATCACACGCTGCTGCGTAACAGTCAGGGCATCGATTCCGAAAGCGCTGACAGGAAGGGCCCAGAGTACGATCGTAATCAGGAGGACGATCGGCAGAAGCACACAAAACTTCACATTGAAATTCTTGCTAGCCATTACAAAACTATTTTGACATTTTTTCAGTTTTCACGCGTATGCAGTCAAATTCAAGGATGCAAAGGTACACATATTTTGTATAATTTCAACCCCGGACGCCGGAAAAGTATTGATTAGCAAGATGCGGTTTTCCTTGCCAAAAAGGAGAGAAATGTATAACTTTGCGCTTCAAATCTAATCGAGATGATCATGAAACGGTTTTTTATCGTAGCAATGGCCCTTTCCGCCATCCTGGTTTCCTGCAATCAGACCCCCAAGGGGCAGGCCAGCCGGGAAGTGGGCCAGTATGATGTCGTCACCATCACGCCCCCGGACCTGACCGGGATTACGGATAACGGAAAAGAGGTGCTCAATCTCTACCGCTTCGCCGCGGACGAGATCGATAATATTTATTGGGACCAGTATCCCGGCGACCGGGATGCCATGAATGCGATCACGGATCCCTCCCTGAAAGAATATGCCATGATCAACTATGGCCCCTGGGACCGGCTGACGGGCCAACCGTTCATTGACGGATACGGTCCCCGGCCCGCCGGTGCGGGTTTCTACCCGGCCGACATGACCCGGGAAGAGTTCGAAGCCTTCGGCGACACGCTCAAGAACAGCCCGTATACGCTGATCCGCCGCACCGAAGACGGAAAGCTCAAGACGGTGTGGTTCCACGACGAATACAAGGACCGGATCGAAAAGATCTGCAATTACCTCCAGGCCGCGGCGGACATCACCATCAAGCCCTCCGTGCGCAACTACCTGCTCAAGAAAATCGATGCGCTCCGCACAGACAACTATTACGAGAGCGAACTGGCCTGGCTGGATATGGTGGACAGCAAGATGGACCTGGTCATCGGCCCGAACGAAGGCTCTGACGACCAGCTGTTCGGAATCAAGAAAGCCTACTCCGCCTTCGTCCTGCTCAAAGACCTTGAGATGACGGACATGCTGCAGAAGTATGTCGCCTATCTGCCTGAATTGCAGAAAGATCTTCCTTGCGACGATGCCTACAAGACGTTCAGGCCGGGCGTCGAATCCGACATCTTCGCTTACAAAGCCCTGTATTATGCCGGCCAGGTCAACGCCGGAGTCAAGGTGATTGCCATCAACCTGCCGACGGACCCGAAGGTACAGGAAGAAAAAGGGACCCGCACCATCCTGCTGCGGAACATCATGGAAGAGAAATTCAACCGGATCGTCCATCCGACCGGTGTCGTGCTCCTGGAGTCCGATTACCTGCCGCACCTGGATGCCGATGCGTTCTTCTGGAACATTGCCTGCCGGGAGGTTGCGCATGGGCTCGGCGTGAAGGAAACCGTCAACGGAAAGGGTACCGTAGAAGCGGCTCTCGGAAATGAAGCAGCTGTCTGGGAGCGTGCAAAGGCCAATATCGTCGGCCTGTATCTCGCTTGCGAACTGATTGACAAGCACGCCATTTCGGCCCTGCTTACCCGCGAAGACGCCATCACGACTTTCATCGCCAACCTGCTCCGCAGCGAGCGCTTCGGCGAGGGATCCCCGCTGGGACGCGCCAACATCATGATGTATAATTACTTGAGCAAGAACGGCGCCTTCCACAGGAACGAGAACGGCAAGTACAGCATCAACTTCGACAAGGCGACCCAGGCCATCCGCGACTTCGCCGGCCTCATCCTGAAAGTTCAGGCAACCGGAGATTACGAATACGCCAGCGCGTTCGAGAAAGAGTATTCAACCCTTTCCCCTGCGTTCAAGGCGGACCAGATGAACCTCCATCTCGAGCACATCCCCGTCGACCTGACCTTCAACTTCAAGAAATAGACGTTGTTCCAAGGTTTTCTAGAAGGCCACGTCCACGAAAATAGGGAGGTGGTCGGAGGCCATTTTCACATCTCCGCTCCGGAAACCGGTACAAACCGAGGACTTGACAACGGTATAGTTTGCGAAATTGTTCAAAATCAAGACAAAATCGATGCAGTTCTTCGGCTCCTTGGCCGAGAACGTCGGTGCATTGACACTGATGACGGTCCAGTAGCGGCTTAATTCCTCCATCGTCGCACTACCCAGCCTGGAGTTCATGTCTCCGGCCAGGAAAACGGGTTTCTTGGAAGTCCAATAATCCCGCCGGACATATTCATTGATCCGCTTCGCCTGCTCCAGGGATACCGCCCCGGAAGTGTTCAGGTGGGTCGACATGAACACGAAATCCTCCAGCTCGACGGCCAGCACCCCCATGTGCCTGACTCCGGGCGTCTTCGGGATATCATAACTGCGGGAATCCAGCACTTTGCGGGGTGTTTCGATACCGATTCCGTAGCCGCCGTTCTTGTATTCGTACATGGACTGGAAAACATAGTTCCAGCCCTTCCCGAGACAGGTGTTGAGTTCTTTCAACTGATAGATATTGTGCCGGGTGTTACAGCTGTCCAACTCATTGAGCCCCACGATGTCAGGCTGTGCTTCCTTCAATAGGTCCGCCACCAGGGAGATGCTGTTTTTCATGTATTTCCCGAAAACGCCGACATTATAGGTCATCAGGCGGACCGATCCCGGAGCCTTGGAATAATCCGGAATGCCTGCGGACGCGGCGCTCACGACCGTTACCTTGCACGCCGCCGTCTTTCCCCCATCCTTCGCTGTTACCGTAATGGTTGCGACCCCTTCTTTCACTGCTGTGACCACGCCGACGTCCGACACCGAGGCCACCCCTTCATTACTGGAAGCCCAACTCACCGTTTTGTCCGTGGCCTCCCGGGGAGCAATGATCACCGTCAACTGCTTCTGAACCCCTTCCAGCAGCTTCAATTCCACGCTCGACAGGCTCACGCCGGTCACCCTGACCCCGGAATCCTCCTTCCCGGAAGTGCATCCCTGGAGGAATAAAGACAATACGAATACGCTGAATAGCACTTTTGAAAAAACTGTACGCATGATGAATCCTCTGTTTCCCCGTAAAAATAGACAAAATCCGTTATTATAAGAAGCTGTTTTAAAATAATCGTTCTTGTTTCTTTCGCGGCCTTCCGGCCATTTCCCCTTTGTCACCAGTCACGTAGGGACGGCTGCGCTCCTTCTTCCAAAGCCGAAACTGTCTCGAAAACTCCGCCTGATACATTTCGGCAATCCTTTCAAAACAGCTTCTGACAATCCGGCAAATAATTTGCAAAAAATTCAGAAACAAGCACGCTGCCATGAAACACCTTCTTCTTTCCATCATGATCCTTCTCTCTTCATTTTCCGGAAGCAACCTGACTGTGAATGTCTACAAGGGGACGAGCCGTTACAGCAGCGATATCATCTGCAATCTCAAAGACTCCAAAGTTTATAAGAAGTCCTCTTCCTATTCCGGAGATATCCGCTGCAACATCCGGAAAAACAAGATCTACAAAGGCTCCAGTTCGTATTCCGGCGATGTCCTGTACACCGTCAGGAATGGGAAGGTGTACAAGGAAAACAGCTCCTACAGTTCCGATGTCATCATGACCATCCGCGACGGGAAACTCTACAAGGGCAATTCCAGCTACAAGGCCGATGTCCTGGCGAACGTGAAAGACGGGAAGGTCTATTCCGGGAATTCCTCCTATCATGCAGACATTCTGTTTTCCTTTAACGGGCACCTCACGATCGAGGAATTCGTGGCCGTCTGGCACGCGGTGAATTATTCCTGGTAATTTCCATCCGCTTTCTGGGGAAAAGCCGTATCTTTGCGCCCCATTCTGGAAGAGAACAACTTTTGGCACAGTTTACAGACACAAACCGCCGGCGGATCACCGGACTTGTCGCCGGATTCATTGCCGGCGTTTCATACGGAACGAACCCGTTATTTGCAAAGCCGCTCCTGGAAAGCGGCGCCCCGGTGCTGGTCATGCTCTTTTTCCGCTATGGCTTCTCGGCCGCCATCCTGGCCGGGTGGATGCTTCTGAAAAAAGAGCCGTTCAAAGTCAGCCTCAGGGAATTCATGCTGTTGGCATTCCTCGGCGTCCTTTTCGCCTGCAGCAGCCTGTTCCTGTTCTTCTCCTACGAATTCATCCCGTCAGGCCTTGCCACCACGCTGGTGTACCTCTACCCGGTATTCGTCGCCCTGATCATGGTTTTCCTGAAGTTTTATCCCAGCTGGCAGACCTGGCTCTCCATTGCGGCGACCTTTTGCGGCATCCTGCTGCTTTCCAGCCCGTCTGCCGGTGCCGTCATCATGATTCCGGGAATCATCCTTGCCGTCGCATCCGCCCTGAGTTATGCCTTCTATCTCGTCATCGTGAACCGCAGCAAACCCATCAGGAACGTCTCCGAGCACACCCTCACCCTTTATGCCCTCCTGACGGGCACCGCATTGTTCGCCGTGCTCAGGGCCATCCAGGGCGGGAGCTTCATGGAAGGCATCGACTCCCCTGCCGACTGGGGCAATCTCATCGGACTTGCCGTCGTACCGACCATGATTTCCATGCTGACGCTTGCCGTTTCAACGCGTTATATCGGCCCCACGAAGACCTCCATCCTCGGCGTTTTCGAGCCGCTGACGGCCATCCTGATAGGGACCCTCCTCTTCGGAGAGCCGCTGACCATGAAAATGGGTATCGGCATCGCCCTCTGCACAGGCGCCGTCCTCTTCATGATCCTCCGACCCGGGAAATCCGCTGCGCAGGCATCGTCGTCATAATCCTGTGGTCCAGGGGAGAACACTCTGCGCACTGGCGCTGGCGTCTTTATAATCCTGTGGCCCAGAGGGAACTCTCTGCGCACTGGCGCTGGCGTCATTATAATCCTGGGGCCCAGGGGGAACTCTCTGCGCACAGCTCTTCCCCGATATT
>CADBPH010000234.1 GCA_902796455.1 uncultured Bacteroidia bacterium | reverse complement strand
GTTTCATCAGGATCAGGCCTTTTTTCCAGGTTTCTCCCGGGAGACGAGCCCCATCATCCGGTACAGGAACTTGGGCAATTCTTTCCCTCTCGGGCGTTTGCGCATGTCGATAAACCAGCCCAATTTCTTAACGACAGGGATTTTGGTGGTTTCCACCAATTCAATCAGTGTCCCGTCCGGGTCTTCGATATAAGCGAAGCGGCCGGAAGCGTCTCCCATGTCGAACTGTTCCCCGTTCGGGCAACTGTCGACCGTGAAAGGATGCCCCTTCTCCGCGCAATAGGCCTTCATGACATCCAGGTCCGTGATGTCATAGCATATCTGGATAAAGCCCGGGTCGCCCCAGTAGCGGCCTTCATAGATCTTGCGGGGGGCATAGTCCTTTGCCTGGACCAATTCGAGGACGCTGTCTCCAAACAGACCGGCCGTCGCACCGGAGAAAGGGACGGACCGTCCCAGCAGCACGCGCCGGCAAACCCGCTCCCCGCCCGGGAGGAATCCGCTTTCCGAGAAAGGGCCTTCCGTGTCGCTGATGACCCGGTCATAGCCCAGGATCTCCCCGTAGAACTTCAGGGAAGCCGCCATGTCACGCACCCCGATCACAGCCCCGACGACACCACCGGGCAGCAGATGCTGTTCAATGAAGATATCTTTCCTCTCGACAATCTGGAACAAATTGCCATACAGGTCCTTGACATAGAAGCAAGGGGTACCGTCGGGCAGTGTTTCCACCGGTCCGACGTCCTTCCATTTCTCAGTCATCACGCGATGGAATGCGGATACGTCCCGGCATTTTACCTTGGCGGCCAGGATTCCCACATCTCCGACAGTGACTTCGAACCCGCAGGGCTGCGGCTTACGCTCGGAGAACTGCCAGATCTCAAATCCGCCACCGCCCTGCAAATTGACAGTAATGCATGCATGACGCTTCTGGGGCTGGCCTCCCGTATAAGGGAGCATCCGCTCCGCCACTGTATCGTCCTCCAGGATGCGGACATCGGCACCGAACATGTCGATGATCCAATCCCAGGATTTCCGGAAGTTTTCGGTTCCGACACCGACCTGCTGGATACCTGCAATCAGGAAAGATTTCATGGTTAGCTCGAGAATCTATGATTATTCTTACAAATATAACATTCTCCGGTGAAACTCCGCACCGGGGAGTCGCAAAAAAGATTATATTTGTAAGAAAACGAATCCTCCTCATGACCAAACAAGCGCTCATCCTGTCATGGAGCGTATGCCTGCTGCTGGCATGCGCCTGCAACCCCGCCTTTGAAGTATACGACCTCCGCTGCGAAGGGCTGTCAGAGCCGCTCGGCATCGATTCCACTTCGCCGCATTTCAGTTGGAAAATCCGCAGTGCGGAACCGATGGAGCAGACTGCCTATGAAATCCAGGTGGCGGGATCGCGGCGCCACCTCCTAGCCGGGAAACCGGACCTGTGGGAGGGCGGGAAAGTAGAATCCCCCGACCAAGTCATGGTTCCCTATGCGGGGAAAGAACTCACATCCAGGAGTTTGGCCTGGTGGCGCGTGCGTGTTTGGAAATCCGGCCGGGAGGCCTCCCGCTGGAGCCGGCCGCAACGCTTCAGCATCGGAATCATCGGAAGCGATTCCCTGAAGGGTCAGTACATCGGTGCCGTTCCGGGGGAAGGGCGCGCGCCGCTGCTGCGCAAGCAATTCTCCCATGACGGCAAAGGAACCGCCCTGCTCCACGTCAATACCCTGGGCTATCATGAAGCCTACATCAATGGAGAACGCGTATCCGACGCCACCCTGAATCCGGCGGTCTCCCAACTGGACAAACGTTCGCTCACCGTCACGTATGATGTCACCTCCCTCCTGCGGAAAGGGCAGAACGAAATCGTGATCTGGGCCAGTTCCGGTTGGTACAAGCCCAAGACCTTCGGAGCGACCTTTGAAGGACCGCTCGTCAAAGCGGAACTGGACGCCTGCCTCAAGGACGGGAAAATCCTCCCTGTGGTTTGGACGGACGCTTCGTGGGAAGGGACATGGAGCGGCTATCAGGACCCCGGCACTTGGCTTTCCTACCATTTTGGCGGAGAGACCATCGACGCCCGCCAGGTCCCTGCCTCGCTCGGGAAGAAAGCACTCGACGACATGGATTGGACGCCTGTTGAAACCGTTCCGGTCAAAGGCATCGCCGCCTCCCCGCAGATGTGCGAACCCTGCCGGGTCCAGGAAGTCCTGGAGGCAGTCAGCATCAAATCGGTGGGCAAGGACAGCTGGCTCGTCGACTTCGGCCGCGTCGTCAACGCCCAGCTGGACATCGTGCTGCCTCCGCTTCCCGCCGGTCACACCTCGACCGCTTCTTTCCGGGATTTCCTGCAGGAAGACGGAAAACTGAGTCCGGTCAGCCGGAATACGTACATCTCTTCCGGGAATCCCGAGGGCGACCGGTTCCTCAACCGGTTCAACCACCATGTTTTCCGCTATGTTCAGCTCGACAGCCTCCCCACAGCGCCCCGCCTCGGGGATATCCGGGCCCTCCGGATGCGGACCGACTATCCGGTAAACGCTTCCTTCAGCTCCTCGGATGAAGAACTGAACCGGATCCATGACATGGTCGCCTATACAATGGAGAATCTCGCCTTCGACGGATACATGGTCGACTGCGCCAACATCGAACGACTCGGCTACGGCGGAGACGGCAACGCCTCCACCCTGTCCCTGCAGATTATCGCCGACGTAAGCCCGCTATATATCAACTGGTTGCAGGCATGGAACGACGTCATCAGGGAAGATGGCGGGCTGCCGCATACCGCACCTTGTCCCCAACGGGCAGGCGGCGGGCCCTACTGGTGCGGATTCATCGTCCAGGCACCCTGGCGGACGTGGATGAGTTACGGAGACGACCGCCTGCTGCACCGCTGCTACCCGACTATGAAACACTGGCTGGACTACGTGGATGCCTATACGGTGGACGGACTGCTTTCCCAATGGCCCAACAATGAATACCGGAACTGGTATCTCGGAGACTGGGCCAGTCCTACAGGCGTGGATGTCACCGACCCGGC
>CADBPH010000233.1 GCA_902796455.1 uncultured Bacteroidia bacterium | reverse complement strand
CCCTCAAGCAGGCCGAGGACGGAGACGGCCTGATTGTACGGGTCTATGAACTGTCCGGAAGCCCTGCAGAAGGAAGCCTGCAGTTCGCAGGCCCGCTGGTCTCAGCGGAAGAAACAAACGGAATCGAAGAACGGACCGGCAGTGCCGCGTATTCCGGAAACAAATTGCATGTCCGGATAAACGCCTTCGCACCCAAGACCTTCCGCGTCCGCCTCGCAGCCAGCGGAAAGCCCGCTGCACAGCCCGCCTTCCAGACCCTGGAACTGCCTTACAACAAAGTAGCGATCAGCTCCAACAACTTCTCCGCATTCGGAAGGATGGACGACGAATGGCATTCGTATGCCGGCGAACAGCTTCCCGGGAAAATCCTTTACCGGGGCGTGACGTTCCACACGGCGGCAGCCGATTATGACAATGCCGTCTCCTGTGACGGACAGGTCATTCCGCTTCCCAAGGGCACCCGCGGCATCTATTTGCTGGCCGCCTCCGCCCGGGACGACCGCGAGGCCACCTTTACGGCCGGAAACGACGTGACCGTAACCATCCCCAGTTGGACCGGCCTGTTCGGCGGGGGCAACTGGACGCCGTACAAGGCCTTCCTCCGCGAGGGGGATGTCGCCTACATCGGCTCCCACCGGCACGACTCCAAGGACCGGGACGAGTACTACGTACAAACTTACATGTACATGGTCTACGTACCCGTCGCCGAAGGAGCGGACGAACTGGTACTGCCCAAGGACCGGAACGTCTCCCTCTTTGCGGCTGAAGCACTGATGAATGAACGGATTGCGGCTGAGGAAATCTCCGATTCCGTCACCCACCTTGAAAGGAATTGAATATGAAAAAATGGCTTTACGCAGGAGTCCTGGCACTCCTCCTGACGAACTGTTCGCAACCCGCCCGCCGGAACACGGTCTGGGCAGGCCGGGCGGACACCGCCGCCGTCGCCCTGGCGGAAAACTTCTGGAACACGGAAAAACTGTACTGCAACTATGACAGTGCGGGAGATACCACCTTCCACTACTGGCCCCAGGCGCATGCGCTGGACATTTTCACCGACTGGTACCTCCGCAGCGGAAGCGAACGCGTCAAGACCCTGTTCGACGAATGGTACAAAGGGGTTCCGGCGGCCAATGACGGCGGATTCTGGAACCAGTATTACGACGACATGGAATGGAACGGCATCGCCGCCCTCCGCGTCTACAAGGCTACGGGAGACACGCGTTTCCTCGAGGCGGCCAAGCAACTGTGGGAGTTCATCCAGCCGGCCTGGAACGACCGCGGCGAAGGGGGCATGACCTGGAAGAAAGGGATGGAATGGAGCAAGAATGCCTGTTCCAACGGCCCTGCCGCCATCCTGGCCGCCCGCATGTACCAGGAACTCAAGCACGAAGAAGACCTGGAATGGGCCAAGAAAATCTATGCCTGGGAAAAATCCCACCTCTTTGACGGAGGCGCCATTTACGACAATCTCAACGGAGATACCGGTCGGATTGCCCGTTTCTGCCTGACGTACAACCAGGGCACGTTCATCGGTGCCGGGGTGGAACTGTACAAGCTCACCGGGGACAAAACATATATTGAAGATGCCGTCCAGGCCGCAGATTACACCCTGGACAGCCTTACGGTGGAAGGCAATATCCTGCAGCCCGAAGGGGCCCGGGACGGCGGTATCTTCAAGGGAATCTTTGTCCGCTATTTCACCCAACTGATCCGGGAAGGAGACCTTCCCGAGGCAACGCGGGACCGTTACATCGCATTCCTGCAACACAATGCAGAAACCCTTTGGACAGAGGGAAATACAGACGGACGATTCGCGCCCGACTGGCGGAAGGCACCGGGAACTCCTTCCGCCATGACACCGCAGCTGAGCGGCTGCATGCTCCTTGAAGCCATGGCCCTGCTCGAGCGGGAAGGCGCCTTGAAAGAAAGCCGATGAGGCCTCTATCCATCATTGCATTTGCAGCGCTCCTGGCCGGATGGAACCTGTCCGCCCAGGAGCCTTTACGCTTGGGCGTCGCCGGGGTCACGCATGACCATCTGGCCGGTGTCGTCCAGATGCTCGGAAGCAAGGAAATCGAAGTTGTCGGAGTGTACGAATCCGATCCGCGCTACCTCAAAGCTGTTGTCCGGGGAGAAGTCCGTGTCCTGCCCACCGACCTTTCCGCACTCGACAACAATTTGATTGTCATGGAGATACTGGATGCCGCCATCCGGAGTGACCGGCAGGGAAAGGCCGTCCGGATCCGATAATGTGCGAAAAGCGTCTCCATCTTTCCGGCATTTTTCGTAAATTGGCGGTACCAATTGCATTTCATATGAAAAAGCTTGTCATTTCCCTGCTCGTGGCAGCACTCTCTGCCGCAGTTTTCACGCCGGCCCAGGCCCAGGACTGGCCCGGATTCAATCGGTATGCTGAGAAAAATGCTGAGGCAAAAGCGATTACACCGACTTTACCGCGCGTCATCCTGATCGGAGACTCCATCACGGAAGGCTGGTACCGCCATCACCAGGAGTTCTTCACCTCCCACAGCTATCTCGGACGGGGCATCAGCGGCCAGGTTTCCACGCAGATGCTGGCCCGGTTCAGCGAAGATGTCATCGCACTCGCTCCGAAAGTGGTGGTCATCAACGCCGGGACAAATGATGTCGCTGAAAATCAAGGTCCTTACAATGAAGACCGTACGTTCGGCAGCATCATCGCCATGGTCCGGCTCGCCCAGGCGAACGGCATCAAGCCCATCATGACTTCGGTCCTTCCGGCGGCCAGGTTCAAATGGCGTCCTTCCGTCACGGACGGCGCCCCGAAAATCGCGGCCCTGAACGCCCGGCTCCAGGCTTTCGCCAAAGAGAACGGCCTGATTTACGTGGACTACTACACCCCGCTGGTTGTCGGGGAGGAAAAGGCCCTGAACAGCGCCTACTCCAACGACGGCGTACATCCGACACGGGACGGCTACCTGGTCATGGAACCGCTCGTGGTCGAAGCCATCAACAAAGCCCTCTCTTCTAAGAAATACGGACGGCTGAAAAAATAACGCGAAGACGCCCGGGCCACCTACATTTGCTGCGCGATGGCGTGTTCGACTCCCCGGAGCTCTGCCAGCGAACGGAGACGCCCGTAGCAGGAGTATCCGGGATTGGATTTGCGGTTCAAGTCGTCGCACATCTGATGGCCGTGGTCCGGACGCAGGAAGATCCGGAAACCGCGGCGCTGCTCCACTTCCAGGACCGCTTTCATCATCTCATACACCGGGACATCCCCTTCCAAGAGGTTGGCCTCGTAGAAATTGCCTTCGTCATCCCGCTTGGTACTGCGCAGGTGGACGAAATCCACGCGGTCCCCGAATTCCCGCATCATCGCGGGGCAGTCGTTGTCCGCCCGGACGCCCAGGGAACCCGTACAGAGGTTCAGGCCGTTGGACGGATTCGGGACCGCGGCGACCAATTTGCGGAAATCTTCCGCCGTGCTCATGATGCGCGGCAGACCGAGAATCGGATAGGGAGGATCGTCCGGGTGGATCACCATCCGGGAGCCCACTTCGTCGCAGACCGGGCAAACTTGCTTCAGGAAGAAAATCAGGTTGTCCCGCAGTTGTTCCGGCCCGATCCCCTTGTAACGGTCCAGGGCCGCCTGGAACTGATCCAGGGTGAAACTCTCTTCGCTTCCCGGCAATCCGGCGATCATATTTCTGGTAATCAGATTCTTCTCTGCATCGTCCATTTGCGCGAACCGTTTGCGGGCCTTTTCGATTTCCTCCGCGGAGTATTCCTTTTCGGCCCCGGGACGCTTCAGGATGAACAAATCGAACGCCAGGAAAGCCGCCCGCTCGAAACGCAGGGCCCGGCTTCCGTCCGGCATCTCATAGGACAGATTGGTCCGCGTCCAGTCCAGCACCGGCATGAAATTGTACGTAATGCAATGGATGCCGCATGCGGCGAGATTCCGGATGGTCTGTTTGTAATTCTCGATATACCGGAGATATTCCCCTTCCCGGGTCTTGATGTGCTCATGCACCGGAACGCTTTCCACAACGCTCCAAATCAATCCTTTTTCCGCACACTGCGCCTGCCGCTTGCGGATTTCCTCCACGGTCCAAACCTCGCCGTTGGGGACGTGGTGCAGGGCGCTGACGATATCGGTTACACCGGCCTGCCGGATATTATCAAGGGTTACGGGATCGCCCGGGCCGTACCAGCGCCAGGACTGTCTCATCAAAAATTTTGCTGCCATATATCGGAATATTTACGTTTTGTACGGGAACATGATTCTTACAAATATACAAATTGGAACGGACAAAACAAACCACTGG
>CADBPH010000232.1 GCA_902796455.1 uncultured Bacteroidia bacterium | reverse complement strand
TCGGCTGCGCGGATGACATCGAGATTGTGTTCGACGACGATGATGGAGTGGCCCTTGGCCAGCAGGGCGTCAAAGGCGGCAAGCAGTTTTTCGACATCGTAGAAATGCAGGCCCGTGGTCGGCTCGTCGAACAGGAAGAGGATACTGCCCCGGGCGGACGCTTCACTCATGGACAGGAACCAGGCCAGTTTGATCCGCTGGCTTTCCCCGCCGGAAAGGGTGCTGCTGCTCTGTCCCAGTTTCAGATAGGACAACCCGACATCCACCAGGGGCTGGAGCCGCTGGGCGATCACCTTGGCCGTCTGCTCGTCCTGGGAACCGAAGAACTGGATGGCTTCCTCCACGCTCATGTTCAGGATATCGTCAATGTTCTTCCCTTTGTATCGGACCTCCAGGATATCCGGCTTGAAGCGTTTCCCGCCGCAGGCCTCGCAGACCATGGAAACATCTGCCATGAACTGCATGCCGATTTTGATGACACCGTCTCCCTGGCATTCCGGACAACGTCCGCCGTCCTGGTTGAAGGAAAAGAACGAAGGGGTATATCCGTTGATTTTGGCATATTGCTGTTCCGAGAGAAGCTTGCGGATGTCGTCATAGACTTTCAAGTACGTAACGGCATTGGAACGGCTGCTTTTTCCGATCGGGTTCTGGTCGACATATTCCACCTGGGCGATTCGGTCCAGATTGCCGGAAAGGTTCCGGAAAGCACCCGGCAGGGGACCGGTTTCATTGATCCGGCGCATCAGGGCGGGGTAGAGGATGTCCCCGACGAGCGAGGATTTCCCGCTCCCGCTTACTCCTGTGACAACGGTCAGGGTACCCAGGGGGAACCGGACATCAATATCCTTGAGATTGTGCTCCATGGCTCCTTCCACGCTGATGGAATAATGCCAGGGACGCTTCTCGCGCTGGACGCGGGGCCGTTCTCCGGTAATATACTGCAGGGTCAGCGAGCGGTCGATATCTTTTTTCTTCCAGGAATCCGGTTCCCCCTCGAAAACAACCTGTCCTCCCGCTGTTCCGGCATAGGGACCCATGTCGATCAGGTAATCAGCGGCCCGGATGATTTCTTCGTCATGTTCGACCACGATAACCGTATTGCCGATATCCCGGAGGCGTCGCAGGACCCCGATCAGCCGGTCCGTGTCGCGCGGGTGCAGACCGATGCTGGGCTCGTCCAGAATGTACATCGAGCCCACCAGGGAACTGCCCAGGGCCGTGACCAGGTTGATCCGCTGGCTCTCTCCTCCGGAAAGGGTGTTGGAGGCGCGGTTCAGGGTCAGGTAGCCCAGTCCCACGTCCCGGATATAGCGCAGGCGGGACGTGACTTCTTCGATGGCTTTCCGGGCGATGTCCCGTTCCGTGTCGGATAATTGCAGGTCCTGGAAGAACTGCAGGAGTTCCTCCACGGTCATGCACAGCAGGTCATGGATATGTTTGCCGCCGATTTTGACATACAGCGCTTCCGCGCGCAGCCGGCTTCCCTTGCAGTGGGGGCAGGTTGTCCGTCCCGAGAATCGGCTGAGCATGTATTTGTACTGGACTTTATACCGGTTCGTTTCGACCCAGGAGAAGAACTCGTTGATTCCGATCATGGAATCTTCGTCTCCTTCCACACTGCGGGCGTTCCAAAGCGTATCCTTCTCTTTTTCAGTCAGTTCGCAATAGGGCGTGAAAATCCGGATGCCGTATCGCTGGGCGACGCGGACCAGATGGTCCTTGAACCATCCCATTTTGTCCCCCCGCCAGCAGGCGACTGCGCCGTCATACAGGCTCCGGCTCTTGTCAGGGATGACCAGGTCCTCGCTGATGCCGATGATTTTCCCCAGTCCGCCGCAATCCGGGCAGGCGCCCAGCGGGCTGTTGAAACTGAAAAGATATTCATCCGGCTTGCGGAAGACAATGCCGTCCGCCTCATACCGGTTGACGAACCGTTGCGACGTTGCGGATTCTTCCTGATAGACATACAGGACACCGTCTCCGGCCGAAAAGCAATTATCAATGGAGGCGAACAGCCGGGTCCGGAGGTCATCGTCGATTTCTCCCTGGACCTTCGCCCGGTCGACGAGCAGGTATAACTTCTCCGGGAAAATCCCTTCCCCGGAGCGTTGCATGACTTCTTCGATCCGGATGACGCGGTCGGAAAAAAAGCGGGAATAACCTTCTTCCTTGAGGGAAAGCATGAGCTCCACCTTGTCCTGCCGCTCTTCCCAGTGCAGGTCTGCCAGCAAGTAGACGGAACTGGGTTTGGGCAGTCCTTCGATATACCGCATGACGTCCAGAGCCGTATGGCACTTGACCTCCCGGCCGCTGACCGGAGAATAGGTCCGTCCGATCCGGGCGAACAGAATCCTCAGGTAATCATAGATTTCTGTCGTCGTGGCCACGGTCGAGCGGGGATTGCGCGTATTGACCTTCTGTTCGATGGCGACAGCCGGCGGAATGCCGTCAATCCGTTCAACGTCCGGCTTGCTCATTCTGCCGAGGAATTGGCGTGCATAAGAAGAAAGGCTCTCGGCAAAACGCCGCTGCCCTTCCGCAAAAAGGGTGTCGAATGCCAGCGATGATTTCCCCGAACCGGAAATTCCCGTGATGACTGTGAATTTCCCGCGCGGAATCTCAAGGGTAATGTCCTTGAGATTGTTGACTTTGGCTCCTTTGATGAGGATATTCCCTTCTTGCGGCATGACGGTAAGGTTGAGCCGACAAATATACGCATTTTCCCGGGGATTGGGAAATAATCCCGGGAATGCGGCCTGCCTTCCGGAGCGGCAGCGTCGGTTCGTGGTATGGAAAAGCGACAAAATGACATTATTACATGCCAAAATGACGCATTATACTGACATTTTATCTACCTTTTGAATAATTTTGGTCTATGGTACAGCAGTTGCCTATATCTCAGTCGTCCGGCAGTCGGACAGAAACAGAATGTAAAACTAAAAAATAGGAGATTGTATTATGGTACCTTCAAGAAGACACACGCAGGCTTGGTTGCCCGACATTTTCAATGATTTCTTCGATAATGACTGGATGGAGCGCTCCAATGCGACAGCTCCTGCGATTAACGTCCTGGAGACGGAAGATGCCTATGAACTTTCGCTGGCCGCTCCGGGCATGACCAAGGAAGATTTCTCGGTAACACTTGACCAGGATGGCGATTTGGTCATCAAGATGGAGAAGAAGCAGGAAGAGAAGAGCGGGAAGAAGCACGGACATTACCTGCGCCGCGAGTTCTCGTATACCAAGTTCCAGCAGACCATGCTGTTGCCGGATGACGCCGACCGCGAGAAGATTGCAGCCCGGGTGGAGAACGGAGTCATGACCGTCGATATTCCCAAGGTGGTCCGTCAGGCAGTTCCGGAGACCCACAAGGTGATCGAGGTGAAATAAATTAAGAAAAAATTTGCAGGTTGGGAAATAATGCCTATATTTGCATTCGCATTTGAGGAAATGCCCAACTGGTGCGGTAGTTCAGCTGGTTAGAATGCCGGCCTGTCACGCCGGAGGTCGAGGGTTCGAGTCCCTTCCGCACCGCATAATAGCCCCACTGATTATGGGGCTATTTTTGTATCTATGAAGAAGATCTGCGCTTTGACCATGGTCCGCAACGACGATTTCTATCTCCGAAAATGGATAGAATATTATGGTGCGCTCCTGGGTGAAGAGCATTTGTATGTCCATCTGGACGGGGAAGACCAGGCCATTCCCGCATGGGGCGGTGCCGCCCATTTTTTCAAACACAAAAAAATCCCCGGACAAGTCGTAGAGGCGGAGCGGGGCAGGCTGGACTTGTTGTCCAGGGAAGCATCGAAGCTGCTGGAAACCTATGACCTGGTTATCGGGACCGATGCGGACGAGTTCCTGGTTGTCGATCCTTCTCTGGGTGTTTCCCTGCCGGAGTTTCTCAGCGGCCTGGATGTCCGGACCAGTGTGTCCGGTCTCGGGGTCGATGTCGGGCAGAAACTGGGCGAGGAAGGCCCGATCGATGCCGCCCATCCGTTCCTTTCCCAGCGTCACTATGCACGGCTTTCCACCCGTTACACCAAGCCGAGTGTCGTGGGAGCACCGGTGCGCTGGGGGGCTGGATTCCATCGGATCAAGGGGCACAATTTCCATATTGCCAAGGATTTGTATCTCTTCCATTTCGGTTATTTCGACATGGACCGGATCCAGGCCCGTTTCGCGGACAAAGATCGGATCCAGGCGGGATGGGAGAAACATCTGGCCCGTCGTTCCAAGACAATCCGTCTTGTCACCGAGAAACGTGCCCGTTCCTGGGAACCGTCGGTCCGTTTCGCCCGTACCTGCCAGACGTGGGTGCGGCCGCCTTATGCCTGGAACAAACCCGCGATGTTCGAGCTGGAACTGATCGTGCGGATTCCTGACCGTTTCCAAGATATTGTATGACAGCTTTTCCGATAGATGCCCTGGTCCCCTGGGTAGATGGTGACGATCCGGTCCTGGCCGCAAAGCGGCGGCAATACCTGGATCCGGATGCGGCGCGCAATGACGATGTCGGCGGAGCGACCCGTTTCAAAAGTATCGGGGAAATCCGTTTCTGCGTCGCTTCCATCCTTCGTTTCGCCCCGTTTGTCCGGAATGTTTTTATCATGACGGACGGGCAGGATCCCGGGCTGGACGGGTTCCTGGAGAAGAATTTTCCCGGTCATCCCACCCGGGTGCGCATCGTGGACCATCGGGAGATTTTCCGGGGGTACGAAAAGGCGTTGCCCGTCTTCAATTCCAACGCCATCGAGGCGGTGATGTGGAACATTCCGGAGATGGCGGAACACATCCTGTATTTCAATGACGATTTCATGTTGACCGGCCCGGTCCGTCCGGAAGATTTTTTCCCGGACGAAGAGCGGGTGGTCTGTTTCGGATCCTGGTTCTGGGCCCCGTTCGGCCGTTTTCTCCGGTGCGTCAAGCCCCGGCACGGCGGACATCGGACGATTGGATTCAAAGACATGATGATCAATGCCTTGGATGAAATGGGAGGCGGCAGTCGTTTCATCAATCTGGGCCATACGCCCCGTCCGCTCCTGAAGAGCTGGTTCGAGGAGTGGGCCCGCACGCGTCCGGACATGGTCTGGAAAAACCTGACCGGAAAATTCCGCGAGCCTTTCCACTACCAGGCGCAGGAGCCCTTCTACCTCGACATGGCCCGCCGGGGGAAGTTGGTCCTTGTTCCGGAAGAGTCGAAAACCCTGTATTTCAAGCGCCGGAACAAAAAGGACTACGTCCGGGAGAAACTGGCGGCATTCGACCGTTCGGACAAATGTTTTGCCTGTTTCAATTCTTTGGACTATTGTACCCCGCAGGAACAGGAGTTGGTGCTCTCGTGGCTGAGCCGGCGGATCGGGGTTACAGTGTAGCGCCGACCCGCTCGGTCCGGTAAGAACTCCATCCTTGCGGAATCCGGTCCGTTCCGAAGGTTTCCTCCAGCGCTTCGGGCTTGACAAAAGAACCGCTTGCCGCAACATTGTTCACCCATTCTGTCATTGCGTTCTTCGCGGTCGGCCAACTGGTCCATTCCACTGAAATCGACGCAAGTTTCGTGCATCCGGAAAACATTCTGTAGCAGCATTTTTCGTAGTCTGCTGATGTAAGGGACAAAGCCGCGCCGGTCAGATTCGTGCAGTAATAGAACATCTGCTCATATCCTTGGGCGGCTCCCGTCGTCGCGGTCAGCGTCACGGTGCCGGTCAGGCCCCTGCAGTTGGAAAACATCTGGTAGTAACACTTCTCCGCCAGCGTGGCGGCCGGAAGTTCCGGGATCTTTTTGAGTTTCGTACAGTTGCCGAACATCGAGGCATAACAATTCTTGGCCAGCTGCCGTGCCGGCAGGGCCGGGGCGGCCGTCAGGCTCGTACAGAACGAGAACATGTTGGTGTAGCAGTTCTCCGCGAGGGTTTCTGCGGGCAATTCCGGGGCAGTTTTGAGGGCCTTGCAGCCGCCGAACATGTATTCATAACAGTGCGGTGTCATGACGGTGGCGGGCAGGACCGGGGCGGCCGTCAGTTTCGAGCAGTTGTAAAACATGTTGTAATAGCACTTGTCTGCCAGGACGGTGGCAGGCAGGGCGGGGGCTGCCGTCAGGGAAGTGCAGTTGGAGAACATGCTTCCGTAGCACGCGGATGCCAGCGTCACGGACGGGAGCTCCGGCGCAGTCGTCAGGGCCTTGCAACTGGAAAACATGAGGTTGTAGCAGCCGGTTTGCATGACGGAGGCATTCAGGACGGGCGCCTGCGTCAAAGCGGTGCAGGACTGGAACATGCCGTCGTAGCAGTGCGGCGCCAGATTGTCCGAAGGCAGTTGCGGCGCTTCTTTCAGGGAGGAACAATAACGGAACATCATGTTGTAGCATCCTTCCGTCATGATGGTTGCAGGCAGTCTGGGGGCCTGTGCCAGCTTGGAGCACCCCTCGAACATGCCGTAATAACAGTATTTGGCCAGGTTTCCGGCCGGAAGTTCCGGGCTGTCTGTCAGCGATTTGCAATTCAGGAACATGTAGTAGTAACACCGGTCCTGAAGCGTCTCTGCCGGCAGTGCCTGCGGGACATGGGTGAGCGCCGTGCAATCGGAGAACATGGCTTCATAGCACTTGGGGGCGAGGGTGGTTGCAGGCAGGCCGGGTGCCGTTTCCAATGCGGTGCATTGGTGGAACATGTAGCTGTAGCAGCTTTCCGTCAGGGAGAGCGCCGGGAGTTCGGGTGCTGCCGTGAGCGTCGTGCAACCGAAAAACAGGTTGTAGAAGCAATTCGCCAAGTCCGGATCCCATTCCCCGGGCAGAACCAGTTCCGATGCATCCGACAGGCAGGTCATGTTCATGAACAGGCCGTAGAACTGGCAGATGCCCGTCTTGCTGTCGACCAGGGTCATGATATCGCCGCCGACTTTCAGGTTTCCCGTTCCCTGGAAGGAGCATTGCTGCCAGGAGGCGGAACGGGTATCGCACACCTTTTCAGAAGTTCCGTAGAAGAATGCCGTGTCTCCGACATGCTCAAGGGTCAGGGCGGCTTTGTTCCACAGCTTCCAGGTTTTTCTTCCGTCCATGGAATAGTACAGGACGGGCCGCAGCGATGAACTCTGCTTGAAAGAGACCGTGCTTCCCGCCTCGAGGGCTTCGAACCAGAAATAATCCCTGTCCAGCACGAAGCTCGACTCTTTTACGCTGATGCGTTTCCCTTCCGCGCGCTGGAAGGAGAAGGCCGTCTCCCTGGAGAAGGACAACTGGTCCGACACACCGTCGTTCAGAATGATTGTCAGCCGGTTGTATTCTCCTGTCGGCACCGGTACCTGTAATTTGACCGGCGTGTCGGCCTCCAGACCCGTATCCGACAGGAGGAACGTAATGGAATCCTCGGTCCCGTCCTCGGTGCAGATGGTCATCTCGCCGCTGTCCGGATCCGTGTGGACAGGGAATACCCCCGTAATCTTCCGTCCCAACGAAACCCTGGCGGAGCGGATTCCCTTGGGGGCGGTGAAATTCAGTTGCAGGAGCCCTCCGACATGGGCAAAGGCTATTTTCCCGGCGGAAGGGTCATTGACGGCCGCCAGGGGAAGCGGGGCATAGTCGGAAACGGGATCGTTTGAAATGTCATAGCAATCAGGAAGTTGAATTTGAAAATCCGTGGCCGAGGCATGGTTTGTCAGTGCGATGCCGGCAGGATACACCGCGAAATTGTTCCGCGAAACCCCGTCCTTGATCAGCAGGTTGACATCCCCCGTCTCCGGGTCGACCGGAGCATGGAGATAGGTGTCGTCTGAAAGGTGGAAAGCCAGGGTGTCGCCTTCGCTCCAGGAGAATTTTCCTGTCAGGTCATCGAAGGCGGTCCGGGTGACCGGGGGGAGGGCGGCGGAAAGGGTTTCTATCCGCCAGCGGGCCGGGATTTCAGCCGGCTCTTCCGGGGGACAGGAATTGTATTTTTCCATGCAGGAACTGGCAGCGAGCGCCGATAAAATGAAAAGGGGAATCAGTGCTTTTTTCATGATGGGATAAAAAGTTCTTTAAGCGACAAGTTGTTTAAAATTCGATGGGCTCGTCATTCCATTTGATGGGCTCTCCTTCTACGCCTGACAAGATATGGCACTCGAATTCGAAAGCCAGCGGTTTGCTGTCAGGTGCGACATACGGTTTCTTCCGGCCGCGGGCGGGCCGCTCAACGGATTCTTTCATGATGGTCTATTCATTTTTTGTTCAAGTAATTCCACAATGTCGGGTTGGTGACCGTCTCGATGACGACCTTCCGGTCACCCTCCCGGTCCTTCTCCGAAGCCTGCGCGGGAACGACGGCACGCCGCTTCCCGAATCCGCGGTATGTGAGCTGCTTCGGGTTTACTCCTTTGGCTATCAAGCTGTCATAAACGGCTTTGGCCCGTCGGGTTGAAAGGTCTTCGTTGGAAGGAGCGGATCCCCGGGCATCGGTATAACCGGCGATCAGGAAGCGGGACGAAGGAAATTGCCGGATGAGCGATGCGACTTTTTCGAGGATGTGCTCGGAAGCTCCGGTCAGGCTGTCCCGGTCAAAGGCAAAATGGACATTCTCCATCAGTTCCGCCAGGGATTTCTCCGCCGGGACTTCGATGCGCTTCTCGACAATCCTTTCAATTTCAACAGGTTTTTCCACGATTCTTTCTACGGGTACTTCGACGCGTTTTTCCAGATAGACGGGCTTTCCGGCCTTCCTCTTGTCTTCGCCGGACAACCGGATGAGCAGCTGGATGCTTCCCTGCGCGAAGTTCCTGCCCTGGACGGCCGGCGCATGGATGTACTCTCCCTGGAGTCCGATCCCGATCCGGTTGGACATCCAGCCGATTACACCTACACCGGCGGACAAGGGGAACCAGCTTTTCTCGTTGTCTCCGGGGGCATTGTTCCAGGCGTCTTTTACGACAGTCCACTGGGCGGTTCCGGTCACGTCCGAATTGAAGTCTCCGAAATATCGGGTTACGAAATCTTTTTGAAAGTAATTGATGCCGAATCGGGCATAGGGGACCACCCATTTGCTCCCCGGGAACGGGCGGAATTGCAGTCCCGGTCCGGCGAGGATGGAATGGCCGGACCGGCTTTTTCCATCCTCACCGGTCTGGTTGACCAGTCCGGCCGTGGCCCGGATGTCCCAGTACAGCCAGGGAACAATTTCATGTGCAAGCGAAAGCATCAATCCGCCATATAAGTGCTTGTCTTCCAGGTTGAATTGATATCCGTCACTGCGGACCATGAAATCCGCTACGGAAATCCGGGTATTGTTGATGAACGCTCCGCCCGGGCCGATTTCCCAGGCTTTCCTCCGGGCGGCTCTCTCCTGTGCCGGGGCATCCCAGGGAGCCCCCGCTGCCAAAGCAGCGGCCAGGATGAGGATGCATGAATGGAAGTGTTTGATTTTCATTTGTCTGGGCGTTATTGGTTTTTGACGGAGGTGGTAAAGGTGTAGTCCCGGTGTGCTGTTTGGATGACGGATGCTTCTCCGGACTTGCCGGTCGTTCGGAAGGTCCCTTGCGCATCCGTATACAGGACGTATCCGCGTCCCGGGCTGCCGGAGCGGCAGTTGTCGAATGTGACGGAGAAGCCGTCGTAAACATTCTTGATCTGGAAAGGCGCACAGGTCTTCCGGTCCAGGTTGAAATGATTCCGGGTGATGGTCACTTCATTGTGGATCCTGACGCCGTTGAGCATTCCTTCATTGCTGAGCCTCAGGCCGATGTCTCCACCGTCGGACAGGTAGTCCTCCAGAGAGGGATACCGCTTGAAGCAAAGGATGGTTCCGGTTTGCAGCCCGGCGTTCAGGTCGTACCGGTCCCGGTAGGCGGCCGCATCTGCGGAATGGGTGTCGTCCGCATAGACAACGCCGAAGGTTTCCGCATCGAAAATACCGTATAGCTGTGTCTGTCCCAGGATGATTTCATACCGGGAGGCCTTTCGCGGGAGGCCCGTCCCCGGATCGACCTCCGGGTCCTCGATCTCATTGTCGAGGCCGCCCATGGGGTAGATTTCCGGAATCTCCACCAGTGTCCGGTCCGTGTCCCAGGTTCTGGCCACCGTCCCGTATGATGCGACGTATTTCATGTAAGGGGCATTGGTCCCTCCTTTACTTTTGCCGGAGGAGACGATGTCGTGGACCGGGATGACGGACTGGGATGCGTCTCCGATGACGAGGAACGAATATTTCTTGCCGGATACGCCGTCTTCTTCCGTATCTGCGGCTGTCCGCAGCACTTCATTCCCATACGTGTTTTCCAGGAAGTCATCCTTTTCCGGATCCCGTTCCTCCGGATAATGGTCCGCCGTCCATTTCTGGACTCCTTTCCCATTCCCGGAGGCGGCATAAGTCTCAATCATGGAGATGGTTCCGTCGAAAGATGCATGGATCGCCCTTTCCGCCTTGAGATCCTCTTCCGTCCGGAAATACGAATAGCTCACGGTCCGGTCGGACGGCCAGGGCTGGCTTTGCCCTTCCACGATCCGGCTGGCCTGCCAGCTCAGCACGACGCTGGCCGCTGAACTGTGGGCGGGAGAATAAATGTTGCCGGTCAGCTTGCCGAATTCGGCCTTGACGATCCGTGCGGACAAGCCCACCTGGTAGGGGATGATGCAGTTCTCCGCCATGGTTTCCGGTGCATCGAAGGTGCGTCCGCCGTACCGGATGCGCAGCGGGGCGACCGGCGCGTTCGCGCTGGGAAGGCCGTTCTTCCATACGGGAAGCCCGTTGCGCGGGACATAGACAATCCCGTCCTGATCCGATGTCCACGTGTACGTGTTGCCGCAGACATCCTTGACCGTGACTGTCCCGTCCGGGATGATAACGGGTCCGGGACCGAGCAATTGGTAGGCAACGCCGCCCGAGAAAGGGTTCACGTATTCCGTAGTCGTTTTGCCGTCTGCTGTCCGGACGGTCAGGGCGGGAATGGGCAGGAGATTGTATTTTCCGGGCAGGTAGTTGTCCTGGTTGATGATTTCTACAATGCTTTCTCCGTCTTTCCCGTCTTGTCCGTCCGTGCCGTCAGCTCCGCGCAGGTACCGGTAAAAATCATTCAGACTGACCGCCTGTTTCGGCCAGGTCGGATACTCCTGCGGGTCATAGAGTCCATTGCCCGGGTTATCCAGCCCCTGGGAAGACAATACTTCGTTTTTCCACAATTCATAGGCGGACAACCCGTTGATTCCGTCTTTTCCGCTCAGGTACAGGAAGAAATCCGCTTCTGTATTTTTCCCGGCCGGCCATTTCCCGCCTTGGTTGCGCGGGTCATCGGCATTGCCGGTGGCGATGAACGCTTTCCATATTTCATAAGCGGACCGGCCGTCTTCTCCCCGGGCTCCCTTGAGGAAATCGAAGAAATCGGAAATTCCATCCTTGGCCGGGTCCCACTTATTCCCGGGATTCTTCGGGTCTTCCACGCCTTGTTCCGAATGAATCTCCTTGACCCACAATTCGTATGCAGAAACTCCATCCTTTCCGCGGGCGGCAACCTGGGTGTCCGTGCCGTCGACAAACCAGTTCCCATTATCGCCGATCGTGATGACGGGGGTATCTCCCGGGTCGCCTTTCTCGCCTTTCAGGTATTCGATAAAATCTTGTATGGCTGTGTCTTGTGACGCCCAATCCCGGATTACCGCCGTTTCGACGAGCTCTTTCCAGATCTCGTATGCGGATCTGCCGTCTTTTCCCTGCGCGGGAATCCCGGTGTCTGTTCCGCCGATATGCCAGTTCCCGTTTTCCCCGATATGGGGTGTGAGTCCGTCCTGGCCGTCTTTCCCGGTCAGGAAGACCCAGAACCAGGAAGGGGAGTCTTTGTCCCGGTCCCACAGACCGTCCTTGTCGGCATCGCCGCGGCCCCCTGTCGGGTCGGGAACGTTGCCGCCCTGGATATACGCCAGCCAGAGTTCATAGGCAGACAAACCGTCCTTTCCGCGCGCCGGTGTTCCGGTATCTTCTCCGCTGACGAACCAGTTCCCGTTCGCTCCGACCGTAATGACCGGCGTGTCTCCGTCTTTCCCTTTCAGGTAGAGGAAAAAATGCTGGATGTCCGTGGCTCCCTCATACGCCAGACTGCCGTCCGAGACGGCCGCAACCCATAGCTCATAAGCAGATTTTCCTTCCGGACCCGCCGGCCCTTCCGGTCCCTGCGGCCCTGTCGGCAGCAGGATTTCCGTCCTGGCGCAGCCCGGGAGCAGGGCTGTTGCGAGCAAGATTCCCCAGCACGGTTTCAGTAATTTCATTCTTTTCATGGTCAAGTATTTAGAAGTTATTTATTCCACCAGGACAATGGCCATGGCCGCATCGTTGACGGGGGCTCCTGCCTCCATGTACAAGATACCGCTGCCGCTTTTCCGGAGCGTCAATGTCACGCCGTGGCCGTCTTCGTCAATCCGGTAATCGTAGATTCCCCGCCCGCGGTCGAATTCCAGCTCTTCCATTCCGATATCGAATGGAGCGTCTTGCGGCGAGAATTCCGCCCACACGTGGATTTCTTCCCCGATTTTTCCGACAATGAATCCGGAAGGCATGATCCGGATACTGCCGGTCGTGGCGGAAGTCAGTCCGCTCCGGTCCACGTGCCAGGCATCCCCGTTCATGCCGTTCCCTTCCGGGAAGACGGTAAAATGGTAATGGCAGTTCCGCCGCAGGCTGTAGGATCCTTCCGATTCACCGATGTAAAACCTGTATATGAGATAATTACCGGGTTCGGTATGCGCGTCGGCAGAATAGTATTCTGCCTTGATTTCAATGTACGAGCAGGCTGTCGGATGGAGTTCCTGCTGGATGTTTTCGAGCAGGTAGACACTCACTTCCCGGCTCATTCCAGGGGTGTCTTCCGTATTCAGTGCGTCGACTTCCCGGTATGTTTTCAGGAATCCGACCGGGAACGTATCTGCGCTGCCCTGGGCGGCACTTTCACCGAAAAGGCAGGCCGAGCGGGGGCAATTCCCGATTTCTACGCTGCGGATATACAGGCGTACCCCGCTGTCCAGCCGGCTCCGGTCGATGCGCAGGGAGACTTTTGCCATCATCCTTTCCAAAGGAATGCTGAGGGAGCCCGGTTCCGAAATCTGTATCCCTTCCAGCATCCCGGTCATGGGCATTCCACGGCTGTATTCGTCCGGATAAGCCAGGAAAAACCGGTATGTCCGGAGGTCGTCCAGGGTCCGGATTCCATTCAGCGGGAAGCTGAAATTGGCACAGGCGCAGAGGGTGTACCGCACATCCTTCAGCAGGGAAGTCTGCACGGACATCTGCTCTCCTTTGCGGCCTCGCAGGAAACGCTGTTCTTCCAGAAGTCCCTCCTCGTTGAAAATGAACAGATTGATGTCTGAAATAAGGGTTTCGTCCGGATCGGCAGAACGGGTTTTAAGCAGCGATGGATGCCAGCATGTGATCTCCAGGGGCACACGGTTTTCCGCCCGTGTGTCCGGTGTTGTCAAATCGTCCTGCATGCGCTCCGCGCAGGATGTCAAGACAAACAGGCAACTCAGCAAGGTGGGTACGAGCGGTCTCATGACTCAGAATCGGATAATTTGTCCGGGCTGTTCCGACCAGGGTTGGGGCTCGAACCGGATGCTCAGGGAAGACGGGTCCGCCGGGACGTCGGGATCTTTTGTCCCGCGGCGGGTGAGGGTTACATCCAGCCGGAGTGTGGTTCCCCGGACAAGTCCTTCCGGCAGTTCTTTCCTGTCGGCAAGTGTGATCGGATAATAATAGGTTTCCCCCTGCAGTTCCCCTTCGAT